>CAXNEI010000197.1:0-3634 GCA_964201195.1 Gammaproteobacteria bacterium | reverse complement strand
AGGATATTAACTTCGCTGGTTTTCTTAACTCCCCCTAACCCCCTCTTTAAAAAAGCGGGGGGATTGTTTTGTGGTATGCGAAGGATCATCGGATTTCGTCCTTGAAGAAGGGGTTTGTTGTGGCGCGGAATTTTCGTTCTATTTTGATGGGTTGTCAATCGATATCTGGATCCCGCGCATTTTCTCAAGCATGCCCCGGCATGCTTTAAGCCGGGGTCGCGGGATGACGGAAAACGGGACGAAATTATTTATTTTTCTGTATTAAATTTTTCTTACTGCAATCCAGGAATACTTTCGCTAAGCATTTTTTCTAAATCATCACCTAATTTTCCTAAACCTTTTAATTCCAGCGTTAATAATGTGGAGTAGCGGGGGATGAGTGCGTTGGTGGTGTCGTCTTCGCTTAATCGTTGGCGAAAAACCCATGCGGTACGCCAGCAGCAAGTTTCGTAAGCTAATCCACCGAGATATTCTAGTGAATTATGTTGGTTAATATCGTAGGTCCAGGCGCCAATGGCGCGCCAACGATCGTTGAGTGGGCGAGTGAATGACCATTGCATTTGTTGAATGGCTTCTAATCCGTTGCTGGCTTGTCGATAACGATAACTGGCATTAATTAATTCTGCAGCGTTGGGATGCCACTGTATATCTGTGCGTAGCGATTCCACTTCATGGCTGTTTTGATTCCATTCGAAATCTATATTGCTGCGGGTGTCGTTGTTCCATTGAATTTGTGTGTCGGATAATAAATGGCTAGATTCTTTAGTGGGTGTTGAGTTGTCGCCAATCAGTTGAACTCTTAAGCCTTTCTCATAAAAAATTTGACCAATTTGAGTGGCAATGATTTGTTGGCCGGAGGCATTATACAATCGGCTGCCAAAGCTTAGGCTTAACCGTTGGCTGTCATTAATTCTGTCGATGCCGCTAAAACGATTTAATCGATAGAGTTGCTCTACATCAAAATTCAGCGCGCTGGTGTCTAGCAGAGGAATAGAAGATTGATCTCGGTAAGGCACATAAAGATAAAATAAGCGCGGCTCCAGTGTTTGCCAATAATTTTGGTTGCCCAGCGTGAGGGGTCGTTGAAAATAAAGCCCGGTGTCTAAATTAAAGCGTGGAAGCGTCCGATTAATGCGAGTGTTATCTGAGGTAGTTGTTTGGTTGAAATCATAAGCGGTGGTTAGCAGGCCTAATTGAGGTTTGAAGAAAAACCAACTATTTTCCCAGGCATAATTGATATTCGATTCCCAATGCGCACGTTGTGCGTAGGGCACTGTGTCCGACAAGGGTTGTTCGAAGTAGACGTACTCTAAATAATTATTCCAATCGAGTTGGCTATTTTCCCCTTGCGCCAGCGCGTAGGTATTGTGTGCGGATAACTTAGGGAGTTGGCGATAAGGATGATCGCTCGGTGCAATGGTGTCGTCGACGGTTTGATAGGCTTGTAGTTGTGCTTGCCATTGCCAGGTATTGCCTTCGTAGCTGAGTTGCGCGCTTTGATTTAATTGGCTGATGCTGGCGGTATTGAGGCTGTGGCCAAAATCATCCAAATAATCTGAGTCAGACACAAAATTATAATCGAGATTAAATGCCAGGCGATCTTGCCAATAAGCTTGTTGTTGCCAAAGAAAACTATTGCGATTTTTTTGCGCGTAATCTTTGTCATTAGCAAGTAGGCTGGTAACTATTCTGCCTTGTCCTGTCGTGGGATTTAAAAATCTGAATTCCGTTTGCCATAAAATACCGCGATCAGTGACGTTTCGCGGTGTTATGGTGGCGTCATAGTGGGGCGCAATATTCCAATAAAAGGGAATGCTAATATCTCCCGCGCTCAAGTTGTAAATTGTCGGATAGAGTAATCCTGTATGGCGTTGATCATCGGTAGGAAAAACAAAATAAGGAATATAAAAAACAGGAATTCTCCCTAAATATAAGGACATATTGGTTGCTGTGCCCCAGCCGGCATCGCGATCAATGCGAATTTTTTTGCCAGAGAAATGCCAATCTTCTCGGTCGGGTGGGCAGCCTGTATAGGTGCCGTTATGAATAGTCAGTATGCCCGCTTGGCTTAAGCTCACTTGCTGCGCTTGTCCTCTAATTTGTGCGCTATGCACTAAGTAAGCAGCGTTAAAAAAATTCGTTTGTTGGGTGTTTAAATCGAGCGTAGCTTGTTCGCTTGTTAATAAAAAACCGGGGGAGCGGAAACGTATCTGACCGCTGATTTCTGCTTGTTGTTGAGTAAAATCCAATGCGACTTGATCGCTTTCGATTTGTAGGTTGTTTTGCTGGAGGATAACATCCTGTTTGAGCAGGGCGCGATCTTGCGAATATTCATAGCTTTTTGCGCTGCCTAAAATGGAGCCGGCTAAAGGGGAGGTCAGCGAAAGATCTTTTTGTGGTGGTTCCCAATAGGCGCCGCCGCACAGCGAAGATTCTGGCACCTGCTCGAATTGTCCAGCGTGATGTAAGGTTTTAATTTGTGCGTTGGGATACCAATCTAAATAGGCTTCATCGGCGCGCGCTGTGTTAATGCTTGCGGCGAACAAGAAAATTATCCAGCAGGCAATAATTTTATGGTAGAGGGGAGTTTTGTGGTAGAAAGGCATTCGTTATTGTGTCATGCAAATGTGGGCGTAGGTTAAATTAAGGCGGCGATTATACCCGCCAGGTTAGGGTTTTCATACCATGAAAAATAGAGTGAGTGTATTAGATGCTGCATGTATTCGCGCGCTATTGCCGGAAGAGGTGCGGGCGCAGCTGAGGGATGTTGTTGTGTTGGATAGTATTGATAGCACCAATGAAGAAGCTAACAGAGCATTGGAGCGGGCGGCGCAGAATTTTTCGGCAGTGCATGGCCGCGTTTATTTGGCTGAAATGCAAACGCAAGGGCGGGGTCGTAGTGGTTGCGCTTGGGTTTCGCCCCACGGATGTAATTTTTACGGCTCTTTAATTTGGCGATTTGAGCAAGGCATTGCTCAGCTGGCTGGATTGAGTTTGGTGGTAGGTTTGGCTGTGCTGACTGCTTTATCTGAGTTGGGTATTCCTGGCGTGCAGTTGAAGTGGCCAAACGATGTGCTGGCAGGCAAGAAAAAAATAGCCGGCATTTTAATTGAGACTTCCGGTGATTTATTGGGCCCTTGTTGTGCAGTTATTGGCGTGGGGGTGAATGTGGCTATGTCGCCTGAGCAGGGCGCAGCAATTGATCAGCCGTGGGTTAGCGTAAAAGAAATATTGGGTGTGTCGTTGGTTGACCGTAACCAGGTAGCTGCTAGTGTGTTAGCTCACATCGTTCGTCATGTGCAGCGTTTAACGCAAATGGGATTTGCTGAATTTCAGCCTCAATGGAATGCCTGCGATGCTTTTGCTGATCAATCCATTGCAGTTGCTTGGGGGGATCAGCAAATAGAAGGCGTTGCTAAAGGTGTGCGGAGTGATGGCGCCTTGCGCGTACAAGTAGGCGATGAGTTGAAATATTTTTTTGGTGGCGAAGTGAGTTTGCGTGCGCAGTAGATTCATTGCGATAAAAAGATCTCAGGCTTTCATTGATCTCTTATTTAATATTGCTTAGAATGCCCGGCCTATTTTCCAATGCTGGTGTAGCTCAGTCGGTAGAGCAGCTGATTTGTAATCAGCC
>CAXNEI010000196.1:0-3651 GCA_964201195.1 Gammaproteobacteria bacterium | reverse complement strand
AACGCAACTGGGTACGAATCTTCTGCGGCAATTCGCGTAATCGCGCGGCAAAATAAGCAAGTCGATAGGCTTCATCACCTGAAAAAAGTTCACTCGCACCTAACGCCGACAAAAAAGAAGACGCATTAACTTGTTGCATTGCATGATTTAATAGATGCAAAGAGAGTGCGCGAGAACTACAAAAAGGTTGTTGTGCTGCCGATAATAAAGTCGGAAAGTCTTCTGCAATATTAATGTTAATTTCAATTTCACGCAGCGGAATAGTTAATTGTTTCGCCATCGCATGGGCTTGATCACGTTGTGCTGATGCACCGAGCAATAACCCTTGCGCTGTGGTCGGCACATAAACAACCGCTTCAACGGACTGGGCGGTGGAATGGGCTAACGCTGCGATTAATCCAGCGCTTAATCCTTCATTAAATAGAATATGCGGCTTGGGTTGTTTTTTTACGTGATAGGCAACAACATCTTTTAATTCAGCCTCCAGTAATTGGTGTTTTTCTTCATTCTGTTTTTCTTCATAGATCAGGGCTGAACGTCGCGGATTTTTTATGGGCGCCTGACACTGTTTACGTAAAGAATGAATATCCTGTAGTTGCAGTTCGAAATCTCGCGTGAGCGTCACTAAGTGACCGGGCAAAACGCGGCGAATGCCTGCTATATGAGTTTGGTCATCGGCTATAACGCCATATAACAACAAAGGCACAACGGCATCTGCGTTATAACTCAGTTGCGTGCATTGCATTAAGGGTTTTATTTCAGAACAAAAACTATATTGCTCACCATCGAAGGCATAAAATAAAGGCCTTGTACCTAATGGATCGCGCGCTAAATATAAAGTGCAACGCACACAATCAAATAAGACAAACGCATAATCACCAATAAAATGTTCTAAACAATGAGGCCCCCAGCGTTGCCAAGCGGCCAGCACTAACTCCACATCGGAAGCATCATGACGCATACCGTCAGCAGCTAACAACTTCTGTAATTGGGCGCTATTACGCAGCTCACCTTCCCACAACAGAATTTTTTCATGTTTGAATAAAACGCTACGTTCTGAGCCATAACACAAAGCAATGCTGCAGCCATTACCCAGCGCTTTGTGCCATGCGTGCATTCCCTGTGCAGTTGAAGCTGAAGTAACACTGCGATGTTGAATGAATTCAGCCATAGTGCGCACTTCTCGCTCCATGGGAATCCCTGCACCAATAATACCGACTAATCCACTCATACAAACTGCTCTTACAACACTGTCAAAAAATTTTCAAAAGTATATCCTATATCAACAAAGCCACGCGACAGAGGACAGGGAGGATTCATGACTCAACAACCATCGCCATCAATGCCGTTGTTAGATAGTTTCACCCAACTCAAAAGTGCATTTCTTGATCAACCAGAACCGGCACTCAGAGAAAGGTTGATTGAATTAGACGCCATCAAGCGGCAGTTACTGATGTATAAAACCCAATTATGCCAAGCAGTAGAACAAGATTTTGGTGTACGCCCCACCGCAGAAACGCAATTAGCCGAATTAATTCCGATTTTAGAAACGCTGAATTATATTAAAGCCCATCTCAAACAATGGATGCGCTCAGAGAAACGCCAAGTATCTTGGCTGCTGCAACCGGGTAATGCTTGGATTCATCATCAACCCTTAGGCGTAGTGGGTATTATGAGTCCATGGAATTACCCCATTCAACTCACTCTTATTCCTCTACTCTATGCTTTAGCTGCAGGCAATCGAGTATTGATTAAACCTTCGGAATATACCCCTCATACAACAGCATTATTACAGCAGCTGTTTAGCGAAATTTTCCCACAAAACAAAGTGGCATTCGTCGCCAGCGATAATGAAACCGCTCAAGCTTTTTCTCGGTTGCCGTTTAATCATTTATTTTTTACTGGTGCCACCAGCACCGGCAAAAAAATCATGGCAGCTGCCGCTGAGCAGCTCACCCCAGTGACTTTAGAATTAGGCGGGAAATCGCCGGTGATTATCGGAACTGACGCTGATCTTAAAGCAGCTTGTGCGGCTATTATTTTTGGCAAGGGGATGAATGCTGGGCAAACCTGTATCGCGCCGGATGTATTGTTATGCCCTACGCCAGCCTATCAGCAAATTTGTACTGAACTTGCTGCTGCGGCAAATGCACTCTATCCAAACTGCCTCACTAATCCAGACTACAGCACTATTATTAATACGCAGCATCTTGCCCGCTTAGATCATTTGTTAATGGATGCGGAACAAAAAGGTGCGCATATTATTCCGCTGAGCAATGCAGCGGAAAAATTCGCCCCAACTCAAAAGCGACCCATCACCTTGGTGAGTGATTTACGCAATGACATGTTGATTACACGAGATGAAATTTTTGGCCCTTGGTTAACCATAGTTACTTACGATACGCTGGATGAAGCCATCTGTTATGTGAACCAGCGACCACAGCCACTGGCATTATATTATTTCGGCAACAAACACTCTGAGATTCAGGCTATTATTCACAACACTCGCTCTGGCGGCGTCTGTATCAATGACATGTTATCTCACTTTGCTGTAACGGATTTACCTTTTGGTGGCTTAGGTGCTTCAGGGATGGGTAGTTATCATGGTATTGAAGGCTTTCGTACCTTTAGCCATGCCAAACCTATTTTCCGTAAGAAGTTGATAAATCCTACTCGCTGGCTGTATCCGCCTTGGAATCGAAGGATTCACGGCTTATTATTTAAACGTTATTTTTGATGTTTATACCCCCCTGGCTCGTTTAAACTCGCCATCCCCCTAGGGGGACATTAACAGGCTTATTTTTATGCAAAAATCCATTGTTTACCCCGGCACCTTTGACCCTATTACTAACGGTCATCAAGATCTCATTGAGCGCTCAGCACGCATTTTTGATCACGTGATTGTGGCCATCGCTGCTAACCCACAAAAGCAACCCGTTTTTCCATTAGAACAACGCATTGAATTAGCCAAAACCGTCATTGGCCATTTACCCAATGTAGAAGTCTGTGGATTTTCTAATTTATTGGTGGATTTTGTGGTGCAAAAAGGTGCGACCACTATTATGCGTGGCTTGCGTGCTGTGTCGGATTTCGAATATGAATTTCAATTGGCCAATATGAATCGCCAATTAAATACCCAGGTAGAAACTATTTTTCTCACCCCCGCAGAGCATGTGTCTTTTATTTCATCAAGTTTGGTGCGTCAAATTGCGGAGCTAGGCGGTGACGTGAGCCGTTTTGTCCATCCTACGGTGGTGGAAGCGTTTAAAAGACGCTATGCTCGCTGACCAAAATTAAGATGCTGAAGAATTTATATGGCACTGTACATCACTGACGACTGCATCAACTGCGATGTTTGCGAGCCGGAATGCCCGAACTCAGCTATTTATCCTGGGGAAACTATTTATATTATTGACCCCAATAAATGCACTGAGTGCGTGGGTCATTTCGATACGCCACAATGCCAACAAGTTTGCCCGGTGGATTGCATTCCTCTTGATCCCACTCACGAAGAAACGCAAGCGCAGTTGTTGGAGAAATATCGACAGCTCACCGCTACTTAAGTCTGGCAAATCTTACAAAACACCGTCGTACGTTGCGCTAATCGCACCTCAGTCAATGCATGACCACAAGATAAACACGGCTTACCAC
>CAXNEI010000195.1:0-3709 GCA_964201195.1 Gammaproteobacteria bacterium | reverse complement strand
GGCCCCAATCTGCTGCAAAGAAGATCGTGGCGGGCTGAAGCTAAACAAGCCTAAGCCACCACAAACTGGGGCAGCGCCAATCCGCTGCGGGAAAAGATGCCCTCTTAAATTCAGCTAAAAATTGTCTGGACTATGGGGTCCACTATACTTCCGTGCAAGTACTACAACAGCTAGAGCAGAGCATCCACAGTCTAGAAAATCGTTGCCAGGAAATTCAATCGACAGCAGCAGGGAAAGGCAAGGATTATCATCAACTGGCTGAATTGATTAAAAAAGGCTTTGATCATGAAGATATGATGAAAAGCTTTGGTCTCTCGCGCGGCGAAATTCAACTGATGAAGTCCTTGAATCGCAATAAAATAGCCGCCCATTCCTAGGATTTTGCTTACTATTCAACCTGCTTTTGTGAGAGAATCACTCCTGATGTAGTTAGAAAAGGATTGACCCTCATGCTAGAAGCCCATGCCCTCTCTTGTGAACGCGACGACCGTTGTTTATTCGATGAATTAACCTTTACCGTAAAGCCAGGCCATATTTGGCAAATCGAAGGCGCTAATGGTGCAGGAAAAACCACGCTATTACGTATTCTCTGTGGCTTAAATCCCTACTTTGACGGCCAACTATTGTGGGCTGAGCAACCTTTGCAGGGTTCCCATTGGATGACCTATTGGCAAAGTATGACCTATTTAGGCCATGCCATCGGCATTAAATCTAATTTGACCGTTATAGAGAATCTGCGTTGGTTAATCGATGTGCGTGGCGAAGCTTCGTCAGCGGATCTGCATACTGCATTGCAAGCAGTGGCGCTTGCTGAATACGCAGAGACACCTGCCGGCCAGTTATCGGCAGGCCAGCAACGACGAATTGGTTTGGCGCGACTGCTCGTAGAAAAAACGGCCTTGTGGATTCTCGATGAGCCTTTTACCTCGCTGGATAAACAAGGTGTTGCTTTTTTTCAGCGTCATCTAGTCCAGCACGCTCAGCAAGGCGGAATGGTTATTTTGACCACGCATCAGCCTATTACACTTGAATATCCAGTGCATCGTCTGGCATTATCCTCAGCGAAAGAAAATCTTCTCGCAATGAATTAATTTCCTATGTCATTAAAGGCCGCAGACTCTCCAGTACTCTCCCGTGCATTGTGGGCAATTTTTTGTCGTGAATGGCTGATGCAGTGGCGTCAGCCGATGGAATGGCTGAATCCTCTCTGTTTTTTCATCATGATGATTGCGCTGTTTCCTTTGGGGGTTAGCCCAGAAAAAAATCTATTACAGCTGATTGCGCCTGGGGTGATTTGGGCGGGCATTTTATTGTCGACTTTATTGGCGGTAGAAAATTGTTTTAAACAAGAATATGAAGATGGTAGTTTAGATCAGTTGCTGATTACGCCCCATCCATTTTTTTTATTGTTATATGCCAAATTATTGGTGCATATTTTACTGATCGGGCTTCCTGTTATTCTGCTCACTCCCGTGTGGGGCAGTATGCTTTTTTTGGATACTGCTCAGCTTAAGGTATTATTAATCACTATTTTGTTAGGTTTGCCCACCATCAGTTTAATGAGTGCGCTAGGTGCGGCGCTCACGGTAGGATTACGTCGAGGCGGCGTTTTAATTGCCCTGTTAGTTTTACCTTTAAATATTCCAATATTAATTTTTGCAACGGCTGCGATGCAAGCGGCAGCACAGGGTATGTCAGTGCAGGGCTATTTTGCTATTTTAGGCGCACTGCTGGTTTTAGCAGTGACTTTTCTGCCAGCTTTAATAGCGGCAGCTTTACGTATTATGGTGAGTCGATAATGAATTTTTCTGCGTATTTTCATCGTTGGGGTTCGCCCAAATATTTTCATACCTATGCTACTCGGTTATCACCTTGGCTGGCGGGTTTTTCTGTCGTGTTATTGGGTGTCGGCATGATTTGGGGCTTAGCCTTTTCGCCATCAGATTATCAACAGGGCGATAGTTTTCGAATTATTTATATTCATGTTCCGGCAGCGAGTTTAGGCATGTCAATTTATGTCTTAATGGCAGTAGCCAGTGTAATTGCTTGGGTGTGGAAAATAAAATTGAGCGATATGGTTGCTCAAAGTTGCGCGCCGCTCGGTGCTGTATTTACTGTCATTGCTTTAATAACCGGTGCTATTTGGGGTAAACCTACTTGGGGTACTTGGTGGGAATGGGATGCGCGGCTGACTTCTATGTTGATTTTATTATTTCTTTATTTAGGCATCATTGCGTTGCGTTCTGCTATTGAACAGCGAGAAGTGGCAGCAAAGGCAGCGGGTGTATTGGCTTTAGTCGGCTTAGTAAATTTACCCATCATTAAATATTCTGTGGATTGGTGGAAGACCTTACATCAATCTTCTACGTTTAAATTATTAGAAAAACCTGCTATGCCACCAGAAATGTGGTTGCCTTTATTGGTTACTATGGCAGGATTTTATTGTTTGTTTGCGTGGTTATTATTGCGCTATACCACCAATGAAATTTTGGAGCGCGAAGCGAAAAGTCAGTGGTTGCAGGATAGGTATTAAAGTTATGGCATTTTCCAGTTGGACAGATTTTGTTTCTATGGGTGGGCATGGTGTCTATGTCTGGTCTGCCTATGGCGTCACTTTCCTCTTATTGTTAGCTTGCGTCTGGGTTGGGCAGCGGCGTGCGAAAAAACTCATACAACGCATCAAAAAAATAGCGGAGCGAAAAACCTATGCATCCCGTTCGTAAACGCAGATTAATTTTTGTTTTGCTGGGTTTAGCCGGTATTTCTATCGCCGTAGCATTGATTTTGTGGGCGCTGGGAGAAAATCTCAATCACTTTTATCCACCGCAAGAAATTATGCAAGGCAAAGCGCCAGAGGGAAGAACCATTCGTGTGGGTGGCATGGTGGTAAAAGGCAGTTTGAAGCGCGCGCCAAATAGTTTGCAATTGAATTTTATGATTACCGATTTCAAAGCGGATGTGTTGGTCAAATATACGGGGATTTTGCCAGATTTATTTCGTGAAGGGCAGGGCGTAGTGGTGATAGGGCAATTAACACCAAATCATGTAGTGATGGCAGAACAAGTGCTGGCTAAGCATGACGAAAAATATATGCCGCCAGAAGCGGCGGAAGCTTTAAAGAGAGCGAGGGAAAATTAACTCAACTTACTTCCCCAGCCTAATTTAGACCGACAGACTTCATAAAAATTATGTTGTAGCGGATGGACTAATTGAAGCTTCTGCGGTTTTTTCCGAATATAAATCACGTCGTTGTTTTCCACTGGAATACCTTCTTGGCCATCGCAGCTGATTTGAGAGAATTCGCCTTTATAGGCGCCCATCACAATTTTAATTTCACTATTGCCATTCACTAAAATAGGTCGACTGCTGAGTGTATGTGGGCACATAGGGGTGATAGAAATAGCATCCAGGCTGGGATGCATAATGGATCCACCGGCAGAAAGGGAATAAGCAGTAGATCCGGTCGGTGTACAAATAATTAAGCCATCGGAGCGCTGGCTATAGACAAATTCGCCTTCGATATAAAGTTCGAACTCAATCATCTGCACCGCTTTACCCGGATGAATCACCACATCGTTCAGTGCATCGCCTTGACCAATAATTCTACCTTTGCTTTTCACTTCGCAACTTAGCAAGAAGTGCGATTCGATCTTGTAGTGTCCAGCGAGAATTTGATCAAGCTGCGCTTCAATTTCGCTGGGTAAAATAT
>CAXNEI010000194.1:0-3715 GCA_964201195.1 Gammaproteobacteria bacterium | reverse complement strand
GATGTCATCACCACAGCAAAAGGTTTAGGCAATGGCTTTCCCATTGGTGCCTGTTTAGCCCGCGGTGTTGCCGCACAATTATTTCAGCCAGGACATCACGGCTCAACTTTTGGTGGCAGCCCACTCGCGTGCGCGACTGCACTAACCGTTGTAGAAACTTTATTTAATGACGGATTAATTGAACGCGCTCACAAAGTGGGCAAGTATTTACTGGAAGGTTTTCAAGCTGCTTTGGGCGATGCGGATTATATTACAGCAATTCGTGGCATCGGCTTGATGATAGGCATTGAATTAAAAGAGCCCTGCCGACCACTGATGGAATTAGCGCTGGCGCAAAAATTACTCATTAACGTAACTTCCGATCATGTCGTGCGTTTATTGCCGCCCTTAATTATCTCTGATGAAGAAGCCGAACTGTTGCTAACAAAAGTCTGCAAGCTGATTAAGACCTATGCAGGTGACGATCGCACACGGCCACGAGCGCAATGATGACGGTAAGACATTTTCTCACTTTAATGGATTTTTCCCCTGCGGAGTTACAGCAGTTGATTGCGCGCGCCATTGAATTAAAACACCGCCGCTTTGATCCTGCCCACGATAATTTATTTAAAAATCGTGTGCTTGCGATGATTTTTGATAAATCTTCCACGCGCACACGAGTATCCTTCGAATCCGCTATGGCGCAATGCGGCGGCAGCGCTATTTTTCTTTCTCCGCGCGATACCCAATTTGGTCGGGGCGAACCCCTGGAAGATTCTGCTCGCGTGCTTTCTCGCATGGTAGATATGGTGATGATTCGCACCCATGCGCATGCCAACGTAGAATTATTTGCCCGCTATTCACAGGTGCCGGTGATCAATGCACTCACCGATGATCATCATCCCTGTCAATTATTAGCTGACATGCAAACTTATCAAGAATTGCGCGGCTCTATCAGGGGACGTCGGGTGGCTTGGATTGGCGATGGCAATAATATGTGCCATTCTTATATTCACGCCGCTGAGCAGTTTGATTTTCATTTATCTATTGCTTGTCCCGCAGGATTTGAACCGAACGCGGAACTCGTGAAGCAATTTTCCCATCGAGTAACTTTGACGCATTCATTGAAAGATGCAGTGAAGCAAGCCGATTGCGTGGTCACTGATGTGTGGGCCAGCATGGGCCAAGAAGAGGAACAAGCGCTGCGCAAACAGGCTTTTTCTGCTTACCAAGTGACGCCGGCATTAATGGATCAGGCAAAACCCGATGCATTATTTATGCATTGTTTGCCCGCCCACAGAGGCGAAGAAGTCAGCGAAGATTTATTGGATGATCCACGCTCCGTAGTTTGGCAAGAAGCGGAAAATCGCCTGCATTCGCAAAAAGCGTTAATTGAATTTCTTTTGTTTAGCTAAATTTTCCTTTATGGATTCCCCCTCTAATGCATACTCAGTTTTTACGTAAACCGACCTTCTGGATTATTTCCGCTATCTTGGCGGTCATAGTAGGCATTACACTCTCCTCACCTTTATTAATGGCGACACCAGCGCAGGTAACAGACACCTCTGCTGCTACCTCTACCGGCATTCGTCGACTAGCACCCACTGCCGATGCAGTACGCACTAGCATACGCGTCGTGGACCAACTCAATTACAACCACTATCAAGAATTAGCGATTGACGACCAACTCTCCTCCGCGATTTTTGATCGCTACTTAGATATGCTGGATCATTCAAAAAGTTATTTGCTCAACAGCGATGTGCAAAGCTTCAGCAAATACCGTTATCTATTAGACGATGCGCTGAAAAGCGGTAATCTCTCCCCTAGTTTTACTATTTTTAATCGCTATCAACAGCGATTAATTGAGCAATTAAAATTTTCCTTGGTAGTGATTAATACCGAAATGGAAAAATGGCAATTTAACCAAAATGAATCCTTCGATCCCGAACGCAAAAAAGCGCATTGGGCAAAAAACG
This sequence comes from Gammaproteobacteria bacterium, assembly GCA_964201195.1. Taxonomy (GTDB): domain Bacteria; phylum Pseudomonadota; class Gammaproteobacteria; order Pseudomonadales; family JAHFSE01; genus JAHFSE01. The sequence goes on along the minus strand of CAXNEI010000194.1, from coordinate 1,760 downwards.
TTAACGAACTCAATGATCTCACCAGAAAGCGCATTAAAGCCGCTGCATTGAATTTGATTTTGGCCAATAAAAGCATGAAAGAAACCAAAAAAATTCTGCTGAAACGCTATGAAGCGAAATTAAATCACAGCTATCAAATAAATAGTGAAGATGTATTCCAAGCTTACATGAATGCTTTGACTCAAATTTATGATCCGCATACGCAATATTTATCACCGCAAAATTCAGAAAACTTCAATATCAACATCAGCCTTTCCCTTGAAGGTATTGGTGCCGTTTTACAAAGTGAAGATGAATATACTCAAGTGGTTAGTTTAGTTCCCGCTGGCCCCGCAGAAAAAAGTGGCGTGTTGCATCCAGCCGATCGCATTGTGGGCGTTGGGCAAGGCAATGGCGAAATGATCGATATTGTTGGTTGGCGCATTGATGAAGTGGTAGAACTGATTCGTGGCGAAAAAGGTTCCGTGGTGCGATTGGAAATTATTCCCAGCACCGCAAAAAATACCCACGAAACCAAGATTATCAAAATCACTCGCGACACGGTAAAACTAGAAGAACAAGCCGCACAAAAGAAAGTAATTTCTTTTACTCAAAACGGCAAACTTTTCAAAATTGGCGTTATTACGATTCCGGCTTTTTATATCGACTACAAAGCAATGAATAATCGCGACCCTAATTATCGCAGCACCACGCGGGACGTAGCACGACTCCTAAAAGAGCTCAATAAAGAATCCATTAATGGCTTAGTATTGGATTTACGCGATAACGGCGGCGGCTATTTACAGGAAGCCAATCAATTACTCGGTTTATTTATTAAGACCGGCCCTACTGTGCAAGTCCGCGATAATCGCGGCCGAGTAGAAGTATTAAAAGATTTAGATCCGACTATTGCTTATAACGGCCCCTTAATTGTTCTCACTAATCGACTCAGCGCTTCTGCTTCAGAAATTTTTGCTGGCGCTATTCAAGATTATCATCGCGGTTTCATTGTGGGCTCGCGCACCTTTGGTAAAGGTACCGTACAAGCCTTAATTAATTTAGATCGCGGACAAATTAAAATTACTGAATCTAAATTCTATCGTATCTCTGGTGAAAGCAATCAACACCTTGGCATTGTGCCTGACTTGATGTTACCCAGCGTCTATGACGAAAGCCAAATTGGTGAAAGCGCCTTAGAAAATGCCTTACCTTGGGATCATATTAAACCTGTGCCCTATCGTTTATTTAGCAATACAAAGCCTAATCTGACTAAACTCCTAGCGCTGCATAACCAACGTATTGTGCGTGACCCCGACTTTAAATATCTCCTGGGCACTTTAGCACTGAATAAAATCAATGATCAACATACGGATGTTTCGCTGAATAAAAAACAACGGATTGAAGAGCGTCAGCGAAATGAAAACAAACTCCTGGCGCTAGAAAATACGCGTCGCATAGCTAAAGGATTAAGGCCGTTGAAAAAAATTAAATCTGACGTAGACACAGGAGACGACGCCCTGCCGCTGCCTTCCATTGCTCGCAAAGATAAAACTGATCCGCTACTGACAGAAACAGCACATATTGTTGCTGATGTAGCGACGCCTTAAACAGGGAACGCAAAATTCATCAAACTCCCCCTACCCCTCTTTATCTGAAGAGGGGGAAAATAAAGCGAAAACCTCCTCTTTTTTAAAGAGGGGGCAGGGGGAGTTAAATATAGAAAAGAGAACTTTATGCGCAAAAAACCCATCAAACATCTGACGCTAAAACTGCATTGGGCT
>CAXNEI010000193.1:0-3718 GCA_964201195.1 Gammaproteobacteria bacterium | reverse complement strand
TCGCCAAAATGGGTGTAAACCACTTTGCCGGTTTTATCGATCAGATAATGGGCGGGCCAATATTTGTTATTAAACGCCGTCCACGTGTCGAGGTTGTTATCCATGGCTACAGGATATTGAATGCCATATTTGGCAATGGCTTTTTTCACATTGGATTGGGATTTTTCAAATTCAAATTCTGGTGCGTGTACACCAATAATTACCAAGCCTTTACCGCGATATTTTCGATCCCACTGCGTGATATAAGGCAGAGTGCGAATGCAATTAATGCAGGAGTAAGTCCAGAAATCGATTAATACCACTTTGCCTTTTAAGTCAGCCATTTTAAGCGGCGCTGAATTCAACCAAGCATTAATGCCAGTAAATTCTGGTGCTTTATAAGGATTGGATAACGCATCTTGCAAGCCAGATTTCGTGGTGCTGGTGTTAGTTTTTGGCGTGAAAAAAGATTGCGCATCCACGCCGCTAGCAATAAAAGCCACGGCTAACAAAATAATAACGCCGAAGGTTTTGCGAACTGCTTCCGCGTGTTTAGCAAAAAAGCCTAATTTATTCATTAATTTTCTCCCGGTAAGTGCAATGATTAACATAGGAACACCAGCGCCCACGGCAAAAGCAGCGATGATAAAGAAACCTTCTAAATTACTTTGTTGGCGAATTACTTGCACTAAAACCGCCGCTAAAATAGGGCCAGCACAAGGTGTCCAAACAAGGCCAATTAATAAGCCAATTAAAATTCCGCTAAAAAAATCTTCTTTGCGACCGAAAGATACGTTGGCGCCCACATTAGCAAAACGTTGAGTGAGGCTATTAAATTTGGCGGATAATTTTTCAGAAATTAATACCAAACCAAATAAGCCGAGTAAAATCAGCGAACCATATTTAATCACATCGAGATCAATATGCAGTGCGGTGACTAATTGGCGCGACAGCAGCGCGAATAAAGTAAAAGACAGCACGAAACCAAAAATAATACCAAAGGGGCGTTTTCTACCGCCTTCTACGGAAGAAGCTAATATCAAAGGTAAAACGGGTAAAATGCACGGAGAGAAAATTAAGGCTAAGCCTTCCAAAAATGACAAACCTATTTCAACAAAATGCATGCTTATTATCCTTCTTTGGAAATCGGATTCGAGTCAGCATACTAGCAGTCTACAGAGGTCAGGGTAATGGGGCTTTTGTGAAGTAGGTATCAGTTTCAACCAAAATAACAGAAGGGTTACATTAAGTGCTAATCATTCTGCGCAGCTCCACCAGTGTGCCGATGATGCTTTGCTGTGCTGAGTCGTTGGTTATTTCATAGGTGGGAAAATGTTTGTTCGCTGCTTCTAAGGCGTAAATTCTTGGCGACTTTTTTGCGAAGCGTCGAAGTACTAGGCCGTCTTCCTTGGTTTGCGCTAAGACAAAATCACCCGGTTTTGCTGAAGCTTCAGGATCAATAACGATAATGTCGGCTAAGTGAATTTCCGGTTCATTGGCTTTGTCCGGCGCGCGAATAAAAAAACTCGATGCGGAATAGGGCGCATCCGCTTTCACATGAATTTTATCCAGATGAGCGTTGGTCAATTTGCGTAATGCTTTGGCATATCCCGCTGCTTGCTCCAAAGTCAGGCCAAATAAAACTCGGGCCGCATAGGGTTCTGCAGATTCGCGTATTGAATTTATGCTAGGAGGTAAAGTGATATAACCGCGTAATTGCGCAGGATTCACTTCGAGAGCAGTGGCTAATTGATCAATGGTATTGCTGCTGGGATCTTTAATCTGATCGTTTAATAGTCGAGTAATGGTGGGTTGCGGAATACCGGTTAATCGCGCCAAGGCATTGTGATTAATCGAACCGTCTTCCTTCAGCAGCTCGGGAAATCCTTGAGTAATGATTTTACTGAGAATGCTTTTCATCGCTACAGTCCAAAAAAGAGATATCCATAGAAGAAAACAATCGCGACACATTATGCATAAATGCATTATTTTATGCTAATACGCATAAACATTGCAAATAATACAATGATGCATTAATGTATGAGGGCGACGGACAGAGAAGGAGTTAATCAATGAAGACGGATTTCAGCAAAATCATTATCACGTTAATGCGACGAGGTTTTACCGAGCAAGATTTAGTCGATGCGGTGAATGCATTCGGCGTGGATTGTTCGCAGCCGACGATTAATCGGATTAAAAACGGCTTAATCAGAACGCCAAGCTATGACCTAGGTGTTTGCTTGGTGAGGCTGTATGAGCAAAGTCGGCAGGCTTATATAGATTCCATTCGTCGCGATCGTTTTGTGACTACGCAGGCCAAGCGGCAGCGGCGTTCTTAAATCATTCGGCGTTTTAACTCACGAATTAAAAATCGGGCAGGGTGAGTAGCATGAATCACTGCGGTATCGGTAGGAAAAAATTCTGCATTTAATTCACTAGCAATAATTTCAGCACAAAAATCTGTGGTGGTTAATCCGCGAGAACCATGACCTAAGCTCACATAGAGTCCAGGCCAGTAATTTCCTATCGGTAATTTTTGATAAGCATTGCCGTTGCGTAGTGCAGCAGCATAATGCTCAATAAAAAAATCTTTTTGTGGTGCAGGCCCTGCGATGGGTAAGTAATCGGGCGTTTGACACCTGATACCCGTACGGCCGTTGACAGATATAGGCATTAGATTTTGATAAAACTCTGGAAAATTTTTCTGCAATAAATTCATATTACTTTGATGATCTTGTTCGCGTAAGTCGAGATCCGTATCGTTCGATGAAAAAGTTGCGCCCACAGAATGCCAGTTGTTATGCGCTGGTATAGCATAACCTTCATAACTTAATACAGTTTTTAATTGCATGGATTCTGCATTGCTAGGCACAAGGCTCACTTGTCCGCGCATAGGTCGTAAAGGTAAATAGCTTGTTTGGGAGAATTTCAGCGCATCAAAAGCATTGGCAATCACAACGGCGGCAGTGCGATTGATGATTTCATTTTTTTCATTCAGTAAATGCCAAGCGTTATCCTCAAAAATTAATTCTTCTACCGATTGCGAAAAATGCAGATGAATATTGGGATGTTGGCAGCGAATTTTGCACAGTGCATAAGGCTGAACCCATCCAGCATTAGGAAAAAATAACCCGCCGGTATGACAAATGATGCCACTGAGTTCACTGGCTTGCCCAGCAGAAACCGCACGCAGCCAATTCTCTGGCCAGAGTTGTTGTCTTATTAATGAGGCTTGTTCTGCAGCTTCTTTTTCATTAAAAGCCAATTGCAAAACGCCGCACCAATCCCATTGAGTATTTTTTTCTGGCAGTAATTTTTTTAATTGGTTAATCGCATAATAATAGCTGCTGTGATAAAAGCGATTATGCGGATTATTATGGGGGCTAAGTTGTACGGAAAGAATTCCCGCTGGATTGCCTGAAGTGATTTGCGCTAAATCAGTCTCGCGTTCGTAGAGATGCACCTGCCAGCCCCGTTGCGCCAAGCTGTAAGCGCAGGCGGTTCCCGCTAAGCCGCCGCCGATAATGGAGACGGTTTTATCTTTTAACGGAGGAATATTTTTAATGAACCAGGGGGAGTCTGCGAGTTTATAAGGGCGATTTTCTTTTTCCTCAATCCCAATAAATTTCCCCGCTAAACAATCTCTTTTTCTACCAAAGCCTTTTCTTTTTTCTATTTCAAATCCTACTGAAGTTAGACCTGCTTTAACAATTCCTGCCGCCGTAAAAGTCGCAAAGCG
>CAXNEI010000192.1:0-3741 GCA_964201195.1 Gammaproteobacteria bacterium | reverse complement strand
AGCAGGAAAATGCAGTTGTGGATTTTGCTCTAATACCGTTGCGTGAGTCACACCCGAATCAAACCACACATCTAAGGTATCAGTAATTTGCTCATAGGCTTCTGATTCATCACCTAACAGAGTTTTGACATCGACCTCATACCAAATATCGATGCCTTGTTGCTCGACTTGTTTAGCAACAGCTTCAACTAATTCCGCTGTTTTTGGATGTAATTCACCAGTGAGTTTATGAATAAAAAAGGGAATCGGTACGCCCCAAGTACGCTGACGTGAAATACACCAATCGGGGCTGGATGACAACATGGATTGAATCCGACTTTTGCCGCGCTCAGGAATCCACTGCACATGATCTATCGCAACCGTTGCATGATCCAGCAAATGATTGGCGGTCATGCTGATAAACCATTGTGGTGTGGCGCGGAAAATTAACGGTGTTTTGGTCCGCCAACAATGGGGATAACTGTGTTGGAATTTTTTCTCGCAAACTAAATTATTTTTCTGCCGTAAGGTTTCTAAAATAGCTGGCTCTACTTGATAGATATGTTGCCCTGAAAACAACGGCGTTGCCGTCGTATAAGTACCTTTTGAATCGACTAAATTCAAAGTGCCCAATTGATAACGAGCACCGACTTTGAAATCGTCGACGCCGTGATCCGGCGCTGTATGCACTGCACCGGTTCCAGCTTCCGTCGTTACGTGATCGCCGCAAATAATCGGCACTTGTTTGTCGTAAAACGGATGCTGTAATAATTGATTTTCTAATTGACTGCCTTGGACATTACCCAGAATTTTATATTCGGTAATACCATAACGTTGCATAGAGCTTTCGGTTAATTCATCCGCTAACAACCAACCTTGTTGGACGCCATTAAATTCCACTTGCACGAGGTTATAAATAAATTCTGCATTTAAGCAGACAGCTTGGTTAGCGGGTAAAGTCCAGGGGGTGGTGGTCCAAATGACTACCGAAATATCGCCATTGCCTTCTGTAGAAGCAAATAATTTCAGAAAACTTTCTGAATTCAATACCGGAAATTTTACATCAATAGCAAAAGAAGTTTTTTCGTGATATTCCACTTCAGCTTCTGCTAGTGCAGACGCACCTACCACACTCCAATAGACAGGTTTATAGCCACGAACTACGTGGCCCTGCTGCACCATGCGCGCTAAAGCACGCATGATATCGGCTTCAAATTTGAAATTCATCGTGAGATAAGGATTTTCCCAATCGCCAAAAACACCTAACCGAATAAAATCTTGTTTTTGACCTTCCACTTGTTTGGTTGCATAGGTACGACATTCTTTACGGAAAGTACGCGCATCCACTTTATCGCCCACTTTACCGATTTTTTTCTCTACGTTATGTTCAATGGGCAAACCATGACAATCCCAACCAGGGATATAAGGCGCATCAAAACCGCTGAGGGTTTTTGCTTTTACAATAATATCTTTTAGAATTTTATTCACGGCATGGCCAATATGAATTGGACCATTCGCGTAGGGCGGCCCATCGTGTAAAACGAATTTCGGTTTACCTTGATTAAAATCACGAATGCGTTGATAGAGATTTAACGCTTGCCATTTTTTCAGCCGCTCAGGTTCTCGCTGGGCTAAATTAGCCTTCATCGGAAAAGCGGTATCAGGAAGATTCAGGGTCGATTTAAAGTCATTCATGGCTATTGATCATCTAAACAGTGAGGGATTGAAAAATAAGAGGTTAAAAAAATCCGTGCGTTAGCAATATCTTTCTGGATGGCTTCTTTTAATGCAGGCAAACCAGAGAATTTTTGCTCACCTCGTAATTTATGTAAAAATTCCACGGTCAACCGGCGACCGTATAGATCACCATTAAAATCTAATAAGTGAGTTTCTAAACGCAATTGAGTACCTTGTACGGTAGGGCGTTTGCCAATATTGGCGACACCGAAATATATATTCCCCCTCTTTGCTAAAGAGGGGGATAAAGGGGGAGTTAAAAAACCAAGAGAACTCCCCCCAACCCCCTCTTTAGTAAAGAGGGGGAGCTCAGAATCAATTCTTACCTTCACTACAAACACCCCCGATAAAGGGGGTTGTTTATGCTTAAGTAAAATATTTGCCGTCGGCGTGCCCAAAGTCCGCGCTAAAGCATCGCCTCTGACTACGCGGCCACTCAAGGTATAAGGCCGCCCTAACAAAGCTTTTACCGCAGTAAAATTATTTTCTGCCAAACAATTTCTAATGCGAGTAGAGCTGATGCGTTCACCTTGCCACACAATAGAGTGACTACGCTCCACTTGAAAACCGTATTGTTTTCCTGCTGCCACCAAAAAATCATAATCGCCTTGACGCTGACGACCAAAACGAAAATCATCGCCGACCACTAAATGACGGACAGCTAATTTATCGACCAACAAATCTTTCACAAAATCCTGCGCACTCAGCTGACTTAATGCAGCGTTGAATTTTACACATAAAATGCGATCGATATTTAAATTCCGTAATAATCGCACTTTTTCAGCGAAATGAGTTAACCGCGCTGGCGCTTGCTCTGGTTGAAAAAATTCTAATGGCTGCGGCTCAAACAGCATGACTAAACTGGGCAACTGGAGTTTTTTCGCTTGCTGTTTGACTTGCTCAATAATTTCAAGATGACCTTGATGTACGCCATCGAAATTACCTAAAGTAGCCACGCAGCCTTGATGCAAAGCACGAATATTATGTAGACCGCGAATGAGCTCTATCACTGATTAAGTTCTCGCAAGATCTTGGCGACGTACGCCTGCAATAAACAAGGTAACGCCATACGTTGCTATAGCCGCTGCCATCACACCGGTGAGGGAAATGACGCGATCTATTTTGGTCGCTGAAATCCAATAGTCTGTGGCCGGTGTTACCCAATGAATGACGAATGCCATGGCTGCACAAGCACCAATAATTTGCATCAACCAAGTGTGCCACTGCCCACAGGGTTTATAAGCACCGGATCGAATTAAACCCATATAGAGCAAACCCACATTCACTACAGCAGCAATGGAAGTGGCTAACGCCAAACCTACGTGAGCCAGAACATTAATTAAGGCTAAATTCAAAATAATATTAGTGAGCAGAGCAATCACCGCAATTTTCATCGGCGTTTTGGTATCTTGTCGAGCAAAATAAGCCGGCAAAATCACCTTCAATACAATAAAACCTAACACGGCTACTGAATAGGCTTTTAAACATAAATCGGTCATGTGTACATCACGAACAGAAAAGGCACCGCCTTGAAATAAGGTAAATAAAATCGGTTCGCCTAAATACAACAAACCTAAAGCAGCAGGACAACCGACTAACAGTACCGAACGCAACCCCCAATCTAAATGGGCAGAGTAAGCAGAGCTATCACCACTGGCATAATGTTTCGATAAGCTAGGCAACAATACGGTACCGACTGCAACACCAAAAACGCCTAAAGGCAACTCCATTAAGCGATCGGCATAATATAGCCAAGTCACGCTACCATGCGGTAAAAAAGACGCCATCATACTGCTGATCAGCATGTTAATTTGACTGACCGAAACACTAAATAATGCGGGCATCATTAAAAATAATACGCGCTGCACACCGGGATCTCGCCAACCCCACTTAGGTCGTGGCAATAAATGAAACTTTTTTAAATAGGGCAGCTGAATCAATAGCTGTAGGATTCCCGCAAATGAAACCGCCCAGGCTTGTGCCATAATCGGCTGATCGAAATAATCACCCAACCATAACGCAGCC
>CAXNEI010000191.1:0-3774 GCA_964201195.1 Gammaproteobacteria bacterium | reverse complement strand
CAGATACCCTCTTAATCTATTGTCCGTTTTATGGGGTCCACTATAAAGTAAGTGAAGTAAGTGAAGTAAGTGAAGTAAGTGAAGTAAGTGAAGTAAGTGAACAGGATTTCCTGCGACGCAGCATACGCAAAAAATGACTTCCAATATGTGCGTTAGCGAACATAACATATCTGCAAGTCTTTTTGGTGAATTGTTCGGCAGCACAGTCAGAAAAATAAATACCCTTGCGTGCGATACCGCACAGACTCAATCTGGTTGCTTCGCTCACTCTACAAATCAGCCATCAACAGAGCACAATGGGAGCTATATATGTTAGGAACTGTCGCCGTCGTCTTATTAATCCTCTGGGCATTAGGGTTAGTCACCTCCTATTCCATGGGCGGATTCATTCATGTGCTCTTGGTGATCGCGATCATAGTCATACTGATCAGAGTCATCCAAGGCAGAAAACTTTAACCCACCCCACCAAGATCCTAACGCAGAAGGAAATGCACATGACTCAGACAATACAGACAGCAACAAGAGGCAAGCTCACCGGCAGCACTATTGTGTGCTTGTTAATGCTCGCCGCTTGCACATCCACACCCAAACCGCCAACTCTGGCTATTCAGGCTGCTGAGCAAGCCATCGCCAATGCTGAGCAAGGCCGTGTTGCCGATTACGCTTCGCCAGAATTAGCCGAAGCACGGGAAAAACTCACCGCTGCCCGCGCCGCACTACAAGAGAAAAAAATGGCTGTTGCCCAGCGCTTGGCTGAGCAATCACGCATTGACGCCGAGCTTGCGTTAGCCAAGGCAGGCTCGATTAAAGCTGAAACAGTCAACAATGAAATGAAGAAAAGTACCGGCACCTTACAGCAGGAAATGCAACGCAACACTAATACAGGAGCTCAACAATGAAGCAATCAATCCAACCAGTAAGCAAATTAACCGGCGTAGCTATAGCATTTCTGCTGCTATCAGCTTGTGGTTCGATGCCAACTCAGCCAGCAGGCCTAGACAATGTGCGCAACAAACTGACGCAACTCCAAGCTGATCCACAACTCGCCAGCCGTGCGCCAGTGGCGATCAAAGAGGCTGAAGCTGCCGTGTTGGCTGCCGAAGCGCCACAGAAGAAAAAGGATGCAGGGTTAGCGCAACATTTAGTTTTTATTGCTGATCGCAAGGTAGATATTGCACAAGCGCAAGCACAAAGCCGCTTGTCAGAAGACCAGCGCAAAATATTGAGTGAACAGCGCGAAACTTCTCGATTGGATGCTCGCACACAAGAAGCCGACGACCTGCGCCGACAAATAGATCAGCTCAATGCTAAGCAGACCGATCGAGGTCTCGTGGTAACGCTAGGAGATGTATTATTTGATACCGGTAAATCCTCATTGAAAGGTGGCGCTGCCAACAACCTCAGCAAACTTTCTGCTTTTCTCAATAAATATCCAGATCGCACCGTTGTTATTGAAGGTCACACCGACAGTGTCGGCAGCGAAAACTCTAATTTCAGCTTATCTCAGCGTCGCGCTGATTCGGTGAAATCTTATCTGATGAATCAAAACGTAGACTCCAGCCGCCTCTCAGCATCAGGTAAAGGTGAAAGCTCTCCGGTCGCCAGCAATGATTCACCTGTGGGCCGCCAGCAAAACCGTCGCGTGGAAGTGATTATTTCGAATACAACTACGTCGTTGAAATAAGATGTAGCTTTCCAGCTGTGTGACATAACAACAGGAGTCCGTTCGCCCTGAGCCTGTCGAAGGGCCAGCTCATTGAGAATGGGCTTCGACAAGCTCAGCCCGAACGGACATTAAATTAATGCAACAACCCGTTTTTATTACAACAAAGCCAACTGACCCAGCTCGCGCAGCGCCACGGCATACATCGCAAAATCCGGTGAGCTCAGCTCGAACTCATGAGTTAGCATCCGCCAACGATGAATGCCCTGTTGATACTGATTAAGCCAAGCGCGTATATGCGCTTGGCAAGCTTCATCACCTTGAGCAATCGATTGATCCTTATTATGCATCGCTAAAATAGCAGCGGTTAACCGACGTTGCTGACGCTCCAATTCATCGCGATACCCTTCCTTCGCTAAAGCCTGCCAATGATTTTCTGTGGGTAGCTGCTCAATTTGCTGACTGAACCAATATAAATTTAATCGATCTCCCAACTCATAAAATACTTTTGCCACATCCAAAATAGGTTGCTGAGCTGTCTCCACTGTTTGCAACACCGCCAATACAGGCGTCATTCCCTCAATACCTGCCGCCCAGGAAGCTAACTTCTCATCAAGTCCCCACTGCCTATATTCGGCAAAACGCGTCTCCCAAATTTCTAGTCGCTCACCCACTAACAATAAAGGTAATTCTTTTAAAATAATTTCAACGCCGGGAGAATAAAGCGCTACACAACGAGCTACATCAATTTGTCCCGCCGCATGATTGGCTAAAATCCAACTGGTACCGACCCGAATTAACTGCGTATAAGCTAACAATAAATTTCTTTGGCTCTCTTCTGAAATAGTGTGATTGGCCGCTTCCACCGCCTGCCAAAAATTTTCCAAATGAAAAATATCTCGCGCAGTAATATAGGCTTTTATAATATCAGGCAGCGCAGCAGCATTGGCTTCTTTCATCCGATGCAGAAAAGTCACCCCCATAAAATTCACCAAATGATTTGCCACATAAGTCGCTATCATTTCTCGCTTCAATTGATGTTGCGCTAATTGCGGCGCATAAGCTTGTGCCACAGAACTCGGCAACATACGTAATAATTCACCAGCAATATAAGGATCATCTGGCACGTGAGAAGCCATCAGCTCTTCTTTCAGATCATTCTTGCAATAAGCCAATAAAATCGCTAATTCAGGTCGAGTGAATCCAGCACCACTAATTTTTCTTTTTGAAATTTCCTCATCGGCAGGAATATATTCTAATTCTCTATCTAATTTTCCCTCCACAATCAAGCTATCGATATAACGTCGATAATCCTCAATGCGCTGACCGGATTCCGCATAAGCCATACCAATAGCCTGAATTTGGCGATAATTATTCAACAACACCAATTGCATGACTTCTTCAGCAGACTCTTTCAATAACTCTTTTCTTTTTGCATTATCAATAATGCCCTGACGCATTAATTCTTGTAAGAGAATTTTCAAATTCACTTCATGATCTGAACAATCGACACTGGCAGAATTATCACAAAAATCCGTATTCGATAATCCACCTCGCATAGCATACTCAACGCGACCTAATTGCGTCATCCCTAAATTTCCGCCTTCAGCCACTATTTTCGCTTGCACTTCGGCGCCGTCAATCCGCAACGTATCATTAGCTTTATCGGCTATCTCGGCATGATTTTCTGCACTGGCTTTAATATAGGTCCCGGTGCCGCCATTCCATAACACATCCACTGGCGCTTTTAATAAATAATGAATTAATTCATTGGGCGTTAAACGCAACCCACCAATCTGTAATTTCAATCGCATTTCCGAGGTGGTTTGAATGGTTTTTACATGACGAGAAAATACGCCACCGCCGGTTGAAATTAAACTTTTATCATAATCTGACCAAGTGGCATTGGGCAGAGAAAATAATCTTTGACGCTCTTTAAAAGCAGCCTCGATATCAGGATTTGGATCGATAAAAATAGTAGATTGATCAAAGGCAGCGACTAACTGAAGGGATTTTGACAGCAACATCCCATTGCCAAAAATATCGCCCGCCATATTACCAATGCCAACCACAGTCAATGGCTGTTGAGTATTAGTCAAACCTAACTCACG
>CAXNEI010000190.1:0-3777 GCA_964201195.1 Gammaproteobacteria bacterium | reverse complement strand
GAAGCTGAGCCTTGGCATTTCTTTATTACCTTAGGGCTCTGTGGCGCTTGGATTGGCTTATTTCCTGATCTCAATAAAAAAGCATTGCTGCCTTTTATTAATGAACTTTCATTAGCCCTATTAAAAACAGCCTGTCAGATTTCTACTGATCCGATTGTGCGCTTTGCCGCATTATTTTTTAATGCTGAAGAAACAGAAGCTTTATTTAATGCGTTAAGAGCACCTCTAGAATATACGCAATTAGCCAAGCTCATTGCTCAACATCACTGCAGCTATCGTGATTTTTCAACACAATCGGCTGAACAAATTTTCCTGTTATTAAGAAATTTACGGGCTTTCCAGCAGCCAGAAAAACTGCAGGCTTTTATTCAGGTATGTGGTTTACGTTATGGCAATGCAGCGGGCGAGCAACTTATTAAGATACTCGCCGCTTGCAAGGAAATTGATCTGCAGATTTATTTAAAGCAAGGCTTGCAAGGCGCCAATTTAGGTGCGGCTTTAGAGCAGGAGCAGATTAGGCGGATACAGGAAGCTATTAAATAGCCGCCCGCTCCACCACATCCGCCAAACTCCTTGCTAAATCCTCAATAAGCGCAGCATCTTCACCTTCCACCATCACCCGAATCACTGGCTCGGTACCTGAAGCACGCAATAATACTCGACCAGTACTCTTTAATTGTTGATTGGCTTGAGTGAGTGCTTGTTGAATTTTTTCATTAGACTGCAAATCAATCCGTTGTTTAACGCGGACATTAATCATAATTTGCGGTAATTTATTCATAGCTGATTTTAATTCAGCTAAGGATTTTCCCGAAGCAACCATAATAGCTAAAACTTGCAACGCGGAAACGATACCATCACCGGTAGTGGTTTTATCTAAACAGACAATATGTCCGGAAGATTCTCCGCCTAAGCACCAATTTCTTTTTAATAATTCTTCCATCACGTAACGATCGCCGACGTTTGCGCGCACTAATTCAATACCTAATTTTTGCAGCGCCTGTTCGCAGCCAAAGTTAGTCATCAATGTGCCAACCACACCACCCCGTAATTGATTAGTTTGTTGCTGCGCCTGCGCAATAATAAATAATAATTCGTCGCCATCCACCACTTGACCCTGATGATCGACCAAAATTACGCGATCACCATCGCCATCCAATGCAACGCCTATATGGGCTTGGTGCTCAACCACCATCTGCTGTAATAATCGTGGCTGAGTAGAGCCACAATCTTCATTAATATTTAATCCATCGGGTTTATTATTTAATACGATGACTTCGGCATTAAGCTCATCAAATACTCGTGGTGCAATTTGATAGGTAGCGCCGTGGGCACAATCCACCACGATCTTTAAACCGGAAAAATCAATTTCACGGGCAATAGTGCTTTTACAAAATTCGATATAACGCCCTGGCGCATCATCGACGCGACGTGCTTTGCCCAGCGCAGAGGGACCGACTAATTGCATGGGTTCATTTAATTTAGCTTCAATCGCCAGTTCAATTTCATCCGGTAATTTACGACCATCGCCAGCAAAAAATTTAATGCCGTTATCTTCGTAAGAATTATGCGAAGCACTAATGACAATGCCAGCATCGGCATGAAAGGTACGCGTTAAATAAGCAACCGCAGGTGTGGGCACAGGGCCAAGCAAACGCACTTCAACGCCAGCAGCAGATAAACCTGCTTCTAAAGCAGATTCAAACATATAACCAGAAATTCTGGTGTCTTTACCAATTAATACTTTAGCTTGATGACCATTGGTAAAGACACGACCGACTGCCCAACCTAATTTCAACATAAATTCTGGCGTAATGGGAAACTCACCTACTCTGCCGCGAATACCATCAGTACCGAAATATTTTTTCACGCGATTTTTTCCTTTATGGATTTTCCATTACTGCTTGCCAAATTTTTAAAGCCTCCACTGTAGGCTGCACATCATGTACACGCACAATTTTTGCGCCGCGCTCCACCGCCATTAAAGCAAGTGCTACGCTGGCATTCATTCTGTGCTCTACCGGTACATCTAAAATAGCGCCTATCAGTGATTTACGCGACAACCCAACCAATAAGGGACAATCCAGCGATTCTAACAAAGTCAGCTGTTTCAATAACGTTAAATTGTGCTTCAAGGTTTTACCAAAACCAAAACCAGGATCGAGAATAATTTTATTTTTAGTTAATCCTTGTGCCTCACAGGCAATAATCCTCGTGCGTAAAAATTCTAGCACTTCATTGACCACATTTTCATAATGCGGCGCTTGCTGCATAGTCTGCGGCTGTCCTTGTTTATGCATTAACACCACAGGCAAGCCAGTAGAAACTGCTGCAGCGATAGCACCTTCCGCTTGCAACGCATTCACATCATTAATTAAATCAGCGCCTAAACGCGCTGCAGCTAACATGACTTGTGGTTTACTGGTATCGATAGAAATGAAGATTTCAATATTGGCTGAAATTTTTTCGATAAGGGGTAATACACGATCTAATTCTTCTTGTAGGCTAACAGGCTCTGCACCAGGACGCGTAGATTCGCCGCCAATATCAATAATAGCAGCGCCTTGTTGTTGCATTGTTTCTGCTTGGAATAAGGCTTGATCGAGAGAGGTATAACGCCCGCCATCAAAAAAAGAATCGGGCGTTATATTAAGAATCCCCATGACTTGGGGAGAGGAATAATCAATGCTCACTCACCGGCCCACCAACAACTGGAGGCACATCCGATTTTTTCTGAGCCACTTCACTCACTACCGGCTGACCACCCTCTGGACCTTTATCACTCCAGTTTTTCGGTGGGCGTGGTGTTTTACCTGTCATAATGTCATCGATTTGATCGGCATCAATGGTTTCATATTGCATTAAAGTGTCTGCCATAATCGCCAATTTGTCATAATTATCTTCTAATAATTGACGCGCAGTGGCATAACATTGATCGACAATGCGACGCACCTCTTCATCAATATCTTTTGCAGTTTGACTGGAAATATTTTTACGCTGCGTCACTGAACGACCTAAAAAGACTTCGCCTTCATCCTCTTCATACATCAACGGACCCATCTTTTCTGACAAGCCCCATTTAGTCACCATATTGCGCGCCATTTCCGTTGCACGTTTAATATCGTCGGATGCGCCAGTGGTTACACCATCTAAACCACAATGCATTTCTTCAGCAATACGACCGCCAAACAAACAGGCAATGCGACTTTCTAACCACAACTTGCTGTAGCCATATTTATCTTCTTCCGGCAAATACATGGTGACGCCTAATGCACGACCACGAGGAATAATACTGACTTTATAAACCGGATCAC
The DNA here is from genome assembly GCA_964201195.1 of Gammaproteobacteria bacterium. Lineage (GTDB taxonomy): Bacteria > Pseudomonadota > Gammaproteobacteria > Pseudomonadales > JAHFSE01 > JAHFSE01. Next base: position 463 of record CAXNEI010000190.1, on the reverse strand, counting down.
TTTCAGGCACTAAACGGCCGACTAAAGCATGACCGGCTTCATGCCATGCGGTGTTGAGTTTTTCTTTTTCCGACATCACCATGGAGCGACGTTCTCTGCCCATGATAATTTTGTCGCGCGCTAATTCAAACTCATGCATATCAACTACGCGCTTATTTGCTTTAGCCGCGAATAGCGTCGCTTCATTAACTAAGTTAGCTAAATCAGCGCCTGAAAAACCGGGTGTGCCACGGGCAATCACATGGGGCTGAACATCGTCACTCAACGGCACTTTAGCCATATGCACTTTAAGAATTTGTTCACGACCACGAATATCCGGTAACGACACTGTCACTTGACGATCAAAACGACCAGGTCGCAGCAAAGCAGAATCTAATACATCAGGTCGGTTAGTCGCAGCAATCACAATGATGCCATCGTTAGGTTCAAAACCATCCATCTCGACTAATAATTGATTGAGGGT
>CAXNEI010000189.1:0-3789 GCA_964201195.1 Gammaproteobacteria bacterium | reverse complement strand
GGGAGAAACCCCGTGATCTTGATGCATTACTACAGGAACATCCGGCCATTCTTCAATCGCGGCTAAAATTAAATGTCGAAGAAAAGGCGCACCGGCATATTTTCTTGCACCAGCAGAAGCTTGCACAATAACCGGGCTTCGAGTTTTTGCTGCGGCTTCCATAATTGCGCGCATTTGTTCGAGATTATTCACGTTAAAAGCAGGCACGCCATATTGATGCTCTGCTGCATGATCGAGTAATTGTCGTAAACTAATTAGTGCCATAAATATTCCTCAAATTAAAAATTATCTCTCGCGTCCAATGCCGCTACCGCAGGCAATATTTTACCTTCTAAGAATTCTAAGAAAGCACCGCCACCTGTTGAAATATAAGAAATCTGTTGCGCGACATTAAACTGATCAATAGCCGCTAAGGTATCACCCCCACCGGCAATTGAAAATGCTGAACTGTGAGCAATCGCTTGTGCAATAATTCGTGTGCCCTCAGCAAAAGCCGGTTTTTCAAACACGCCCACCGGACCATTCCACACAATCGTTTTTGCGGCATTAATAAAAGGCGCCAATAAAGCGGCAGATTCTGGCCCAATATCTAAAATCATATCCGTATCGGCCACTTCTTCTACTTTTTTAATTTGGGCCGAAGCTACGTCATCAAACGCTTGCGCTACGACCACATCCACCGGCAGAGGAATATGCGTCATCTGCATGAGCTTGTTAGCTTGATCGAGCAGATCCGGCTCATACAAAGATTTTCCTACCGGTTTGCCCGCAGCAGCCAAAAAAGTATTTGCAATACCACCACCGACAATTAATTGATCGACTTTGTTCGCCAAACTTTCTAACAGGGGCAATTTACTGGATACTTTGGATCCACCAACAATCGCTAGCACAGGATGTTCTGGTGATTTTAAACAACGGGCTAATGCATCCAATTCTTTTACCAATAAAGGCCCAGCGCAAGCAATCGGCGCATACCGAATTACACCATGAGTGGAAGCCTGCGCACGATGTGCAGTACCGAATGCGTCCATCACAAACACATCACAGAGACGCGCTATTTTTTTTGCGAGTTCTGCATCATCTTTTTTCTCACCGACGCAAAAACGCACATTTTCGCACAGCACAATTTCACCCGGATTTAATTCAACACCATCCAACCAGTCCTGTACTAAACGAACCGGTTGTTTAAGTACATGCGATAAATAATCTGCCACTGGCGCCAAGGAAAATTCTTCCTGAGGCTCGCCTTCTTTTGGCCTGCCTAAATGCGACAGCAATATGATTTTTGCATTGGCCTTTAAAGCAAACTCAATCGTCGGCAACGCAGCTAAAATTCGCTGACCGCTCGTCACTCGACCATTTTCAATCGGCACATTAAAATCGACGCGAATTAATACGCGCTGGTTGGTGAGATTGAGGTCGGTCATTTTGAGCATGAGAGATTTCCTGCAATGAAGATAATAAACTTGTCTACAACTCTATGTTTTATAAATGAATTCAGAAAGAATCTTCTTTATTATCTTTGCCGATAGATAATAAATCTTTCATCCAAGCAGAAGGACGTAAATGCTTTAAAAACTCCTGCACCGGCACACAGGTAATCCCATCGTGATTTTGTCGAGTTTCACCTCTATACAAGAGTAATAATGAAGCTTCAGGATAATCCTGACGAAACAATTTCAAGCCTTTTAAGTCAGCTGATCGAATGGTATTGGTATGCTTAACTTCAATAGCACAAAAAACTGATTCGCCATAAATAACAAAATCTACTTCCACACCTGAGTGAGTCCGCCAATAAAATAGCTTATGCGCCTCTTGGCTATAATCGATCCATGCACGCAGATGCTGGGCAACTAAAGTTTCGAGCGCATGCCCTGCTATTTCACTGGGTTGATCAAAAGGACCTTTTGGTCGTAATGCCTGATAAATACCCGCATCAAAGAAATAAAACTTAGGGCTCGCAACTAACGCGCGCTGAGCTCGCTTAGTAAAAACAGGAATCATAAAACTGAGCAGTAAATCCTGCAGAATTTGGCAATAATTATCGACCGTTCTTCTATTAATTCCGACTTCTCGAGCAATATTAGTGAGGGTCAAAGACGAGGCTTGTGAAAAGCTAATGGTCTCTAAAAATTGAGAAAAAGGTTCAATCTTTCGAACGATGCCTTCTTGCAGCACTTCTTCTCTGAGATAAAGACCGATATAAGCCAATTTCGATTCATCAGAATTTTGAGATTGATGAATTAAGGGCACCATTCCATGCGTCAGCGCCTTCTCCAAATCAAATTGATCTTTCAGCTCGCAAGCCATAAAGGGATGTAAATGATATAAAGCAGCTCGCCCACCCAACAGGTCCACCCCTGTTTGCTTAAGTTTTCTTGCGCTCGATCCGGTGAGTATAAATTGCCAATTTTGCTTTTCTTCAATCAAGATATGAATACAAGGCAAAATACTGGGCACTCGCTGAATTTCATCGAGAATAAAAACTGTTTTGGGCGCATACCCCCTAACAACTGACAAGATATGCTCCGGATGACGCACATAAGTTTGGAAAGTAGCGGGATCAAGCAAATTAATAAAAATAGCCTGAGGATAATGGGATTTCAGCCAAGTGGTTTTCCCTGTTCCCCTGGGCCCAAATAAAAAGTAGGATTGGCCAGACCCTCTAAAAACGCGCTTTACAGTGCTCATATTTATCCAAATTATGTGCTGTACGGTATACGAATTCCTGCATTCTAGCCCATGTAGCGCTAGAAATAAATCCAATTATGCTGTTGCCTCGCACTCATAAAATTCTTCTTCTGCCGATGGTTGACGCATATCTTTAAATCTCTGCAGATCAGTTTCTGATACTCGCAAAAATAAAGTGCCACCCCCTAAATTAGGCACACCCGCCACCGCAGTAGCTACTGCATCAACCTTAGAGTTAATAATCCACATGTCTTTTGTTGCCACTAGAAGTTTTGCTTTTTCTGCATCTTTATTTTTTCCTGCATACTGCTCTTCAATAAAATCAGCAAAAGGTTTCACCACTTGGCTGGTCTCACCAATTTTTGCACCTACTTTCATGCCTAGATCTGTAGGCAATTGATCACGATAAACTACGTGCATTAAGCCTTCTGCACTTAAGGCTTGTTGTGCGGCTTGAATATAAAAACCATTAGTGGGCGCAATAGGATGTACGCTTTTAGAAATTGGCGGGGCAATATTAGCAAGATAAGAAGGCAAATTAATTGCTCTTAATCGAGCCTCTTCATGACCATAAACACAAATACTATCGAAGGGCGCATGCTCTACTGTAGCAATATTGGTTAGATTTATTTTTTGTCCTTGATCAACCAATGCACCTGCAATAAGTGGCGGCATATAAGTAGCAGCCTCGCCAGAAACAACGCCCGCTGTTGTTATTTTAATTTCTGCTTTTGGCAATAAAGGTTTTTCAGAATCTTCAGGATTTTTATTAAACCACTGCACCGCTGCTTCATTGACCTGACATTGACAAGTTGCACCATCGCCTGTGCCAGTCATATTAAATGGCGTCAGGCTTTCATAACCTGGCAATAATCTGCCTTTATCTTGCATTAATAATTTTTCTAGCGGAATAGTATCGTCCGTTGCGGAAATGGTTTTCCCATCAGGGGTTTGAATTTTACTGACCATGGCTTTGCCATAGGTGGCTTGATAAAAAGCCATTTGCGCCACACCCAAACGGGCTGCTTTATTTATTTCTTCTGTAGATAAATTTCTTTGGTGCGCTTCTTCATCAGCAGCTTTAGAGGGCATAGTTCC
>CAXNEI010000188.1:0-3794 GCA_964201195.1 Gammaproteobacteria bacterium | reverse complement strand
AAGAATAAGTGTTGGCTGCAGAAGCCGCAGGCTCACGAACAGAAATACCTTGATGACGATCTTCAGCGCCAGCCAATACATCGCGCTTATTAAAACCCAAAGTCATGGAGTCAATAGACAAGCTAAATCCTAACGTTGCCTTATTTGATCGCGCTAACTTTTGTGTTAATTCATTTGCACTGGTAATACCCGTATGACAAGCGCCATGCTGAACATTGGCAGGTTCAATCTGCGCTGCCTGCTTTTCTGATAAACCCCAGCGAACAACTAACAAGTCCTTGAGACGAGACGCCATATTCTGACGCATCACATCTGAGTGAGAGACTAGATCTAAAACAATATAATTTCCCTCATCAAGGAATTTTTTTAATTGATTGTTGGTAATGCCTAAATTATCTAGCTGGGCAGACACCATAGTCAGCAACAAATCATCCATATCTAGATTATGCTGTTCCCAAGCACTGGTAAAATGCGGCGTTGGGCTGCCGAAAGCAGCATAGTAAGTTGCAACATCTACAGCACGCTTAAAAGAACCAATCGCAGATTTAGGAAAATAATGAGAAAGAAAACGCTCAGCACGTGTACCCTGCGCTGTACCATCTATTTTTGTACGTATAAAGGGTGTTCTTATCGTGTCTACAGAATAGACTTTAGAAAGTTGTATTGGATTTTTAGGAGCAACCTCTCTCATGCCAATAGATGATATCGCTACCGGAGTCACCGTTTCCGATACCAATCCGCTTTTCTTTAAATAATGATTGTGGCCGCAAGTAACGCCAGAAAAAGGCGAATCAACAGACGAAGATAACTTCAGAGCAACAGCCGACATAAATCATCCCTAATAAAAATTGTTTAATTAAATACCTAATAACAATAAATCCAACAACCGGTGTGCATAGCCAGTTTCATTATCATACCAAGCAACTATTTTGACGAGATCATCTATGACGCGCAGTTGCGTTTCATCCACCACAGCAGAAAAAGTGTTGCCATTAAAATCACTAGAAACTAATGCTTCAGCTTCAGTCGCTAACACACCCTTTAATGCGACGCAGGCTTGTTGTCGATACATTGCTTTTAAAGCATCTAATGATAGTGGCTTAGTTAGTTTTATTGTTAGATCTAAACAAGCCACATTTAATGTCGGCACGCGCATGGAATAACCTTGAATCCGCCCTATTAATTCTGGCAAAACTGCGGCAACACAGTGCGGCGCTGCGGTGCTGGCGGGCACCATGTTATGCGCTGCTGCGCGACCGCGCCGCGGATCGGGATGATAGCCATCCACCAGGTTTTGATCCATAGTGAAAGCATGCATTTCAGTAAATAAGGCCTGCTGAATATTTTTGACCAATGGCTGGCATAAAACCGCTAAAGCATTAGCGGTACAAGAACCCGCAGAAATAATTTTATGCTGATCATTCAGCGCCTGATGATTAACACCATAAAAAACTGTGATATCTACTGGATCAAATGCTGGCGCGCCAATTAATACTTTTTTTGCACCTGCAGATAAATGCTGTTCCGCTAACGCACGTCGTCGATAAGCGCCACTGCAATCCACTACCCAATCAATATTGAGTTCTGCCCAAGCATCTGGCTTTTTATTATGTAGAAATAAAATTTTCTGATCGGCAATATGCAGATAACTCTTATTGCCATGCGTAGAAATGGTGAAAGGATAATTCAATCGGCCATGAGTGGAATCATGCTTTAGCAAATATAAAAGATGATCAAGCTGGATGGGATCGTTAATCGCAACTAATTCTATGCCTTGCAATAAACATTCAGGCAAGCGCGCCAACCACGCACGAAAAAATGCGCGGCCGACCCGACCAAAACCATTAATAGCAATTCTTTTAGGCATATACCCTTCTCGAATGATCTTTAGGGTTTGTTGTCATCGCGCCTCACCCCAGTCGAGTAGGAATACTACACTCCTGGGGATTCGTTGCTCGACGCCGCCCCTAAAAATCATTCGCTTTGGTTATAGATGTTTCTTAATCAATTAATTAATTCACCGCCGCAACAATCGCTTCAACGGTAATATTAAATTCTTTAAACAATTGGTCAGCTGGCGCCGAAGCACCGAAGCTACGCATACCAATAACTGTGCCTTGCAAACCGACAAACTGCGACCAATAACCCACTGCCGCTGCTTCTACAGCTACGCGAGCAGTAATATTCATTGGTAATAATTCCGTTTGATAGTGTTTATCTTGCTGCAAAAAGGTTTCCGCACATGGCATGGAAATTAAACGCACTGCTTTACCTTGTTGCTGCAATTGCTGCATCGCTTGTTGCGCCAACGCCACTTCAGAACCGGTGGCAATTAAAATACTGTCTGGATTTTCTGAGCTGCCCTCGACAATATAAGCACCACGCTGAACTTGCGCTAAGCATTTCTCTGAACGTGCAATCGGCGCTAAATTTTGTCGCGTTAAAATTAATGCTGTGGGCCCGTCTTGTCTTTCAATTGCAGCCTTCCAAGCCACTGCGGTTTCTACTGCGTCGCAAGGTCGCCACACCTGCATGTTAGGCATAGCACGCAAGCTTGCTAGATGTTCAACAGGTTGATGAGTCGGGCCATCTTCACCGAGACCAATCGAGTCATGGGTATAAACTAATACCACACGCTGCTGCATTAATGCCGCCATCCGCACTGCGTTGCGCGCATAATCCATAAAGACGAGAAACGTTCCGCCGTAAGGAATAAATCCACCATGCAGCGTTAATCCATTCATGATGGCGGTCATACCAAATTCACGGACGCCATAGAAAATATAATTACCGTCAGCCTTGTCTTGAATGCCGCGACTGCCAGACCATAAAGTATTATTTGAACCCGCTAAATCTGCCGAACCACCTAACAACTCAGGCAATAAGGGCGCATAGGCTTCCAAACATAATTCAGAGGCTTTTCGCGTCGCCACTTTTAAATTAGCTTTTTGTTGTTCGATAATAAATTGCTGACTTTTCTCCGCCCAGTTGTGCGGCAATTCTCCTGCTAGACGGCGTTTTAATTCAGCGGCTAATTCAGGATATATTTCTTGATAACGATTGAACGCAGCATCCCAAGTCAGTTCTTTTTCTGCGCCAGTTTTTTTCGCATCCCAGGCATCGTAAATAGAAGAAGGAATTTCAAAGGGCGGATATTCCCAACCTAAACACTCACGGGTTGCTTGAATTTCTGCTTTACCTAAGGCTTTACCATGCACATCATGGCTGCCTTGTTGATTCGGCGCGCCGCAACCAATAATGGTCTGGCAACAAATAAGTGTAGGGTGTTCTGTGTTGTGTCGCGCCATTTCAACCGCGGCAATAATTTCTTCTGCGTTATGGCCATCAACTTTTGGAATCACTTGCCAACCATAAGCCATAAAACGCTGCGCGGTATTATCGGTGAACCAGCCTTTCACATCACCATCGATAGAAATGCCGTTGTCATCATAAAAAACAATCAGCTTACCCAAACCTAAAGTACCGGCGAGCGAACAAACTTCGTGAGAAAGTCCTTCCATCAAACACCCATCACCGACAAACACATAGGTGTGGTGATTAATTAAATCAAAACCTGGACGATTAAATTGTGCAGCTAAAGTTTTTTCTGCAATCGCCATTCCCACTGCATTCGCTAAACCTTGCGCCAAAGGTCCAGTAGTGGTTTCAACACCGGGTGTATGACCTACTTCAGGATGACCTGGCGTTTTTGAATGGAGTTGGCGAAATTGTTTGAGATCGTCGATGGATAAATCATAGCCAGTCAGATGCAATAAAGAATACAGCAGCATGGA
>CAXNEI010000187.1:0-3794 GCA_964201195.1 Gammaproteobacteria bacterium | reverse complement strand
CCCCCTGGCTCGTAAACTCGCCTTCCCCCCTACTGCGCTTCGCTTGCAGGAGGGACAAGGTATGTAGCACCTGGGGAGTTACAATTAAACTTCATTGGAATTTCTTGAGTGATTATTTACCGCTACCTCTCGCGCCAACTATTAACCGCCACCTTTGCGGTGTCTTTTGTGCTAACAATTATTTTAGTTGGCGGTCGGCTTATCCAATATATGCAAGATGCGGCAGAAGGCCGCATTGAAGGCAGCGTATTATTTGCGCTGATTGCTTATCGCTTACCGGGGTTTTTAGATCTTATTTTACCACTCGGTTTATTTCTCGGTATTTTATTAGCCTATGGTCGTTTATATATCGACAGCGAAATGACGGTGCTGGCTGCTTGTGGTATTGGGCCGATGCACATTGTGAGAAAAACTTTGCCGCCGGTTTTTTTTATGACCTGCGCAGTGGCAATCTTGAGTTTATATTTAGCACCCTGGGGCGCCACCCGTTCGGAGCGCATCAACCACGAACAAGAAACGCAATCCACTTTTGAAACCCTAACACCGGGTTACTTCCACGAAAGTGACGATGCATCACGGGTTACTTATGCGCGCTCACTCTCCGCTGATCGTCATCAAATGCAGGAATTATTTATTGCTGAAGATCAGCCCGATAGCTGGGCTATTGTGAAAGCAAAAACCGGCTCTCGTGTGTTAGATGAAGAAACTAATACACAATATTTACGCTTGGAAAAAGGTCGGCGTTATGAGGGCCGGCCAGGTCATGCGGATTTTAGAGTGCTGAACTTCGATCAATACACTATTAAAATTGATCCGCCCGAAGCATTAAAATCTCCCGGAAAATTAAAAGCTCTCTCTACACTGGATTTATGGCATAAAAAAGACAATTTATCCCGTGCTGAATTACAGTGGCGATTATCCATTCCGCTGTTAGTGCCTATTGTGGCGCTGATGGCTATTCCACTGAGCAGGGTGAATGCGCGACAAGGCCGCTATTTAAAAATGTTGCCTTCCATTTTGTTATACCTAAGCTATTTAATTATTTTGAGCAATATGAAAGCGGCAATAGAAAAAGGCAAAATCAATGCGGATCTTGGCGTCTGGTGGGTACACGGCGTATTTTTTCTCATCGCTGTGATATTAAATATGTTGCCCTATTTTTCTTCTGCCTATCGGAAAGCAAAAAATAATGTTCATCAGGCCCTATTAAATAAACCGATGAAAGAAAACCAATGAAAACAAAACTTATTGATCACTATATCGCAAAACAAATTCTGATGATGATTCTTGTGGTATTGCTGGTGCTCTCAGGATTAGACAGCGTATTCACTTTAATTTCAGAGTTAGATAATTTAGCGCCGCATTATCATGCCAGCCAAGCGATGATTTTTGTTTTAGCCAGCACACCAAGCACACTCTATGAATTTATTCCGGTAGCCACTTTAATTGGTTGCTTATTAGCGCTGGGTAATTTAGCCAACAACAGCGAATTAATTGTGATGCGCGCTGCGGGAATTTCTGTATTTGGCATTATTGGTCGCGTATTAAAACCAGTGATTGGATTAGTCATTGTCAGTTTATTAGCCGGACAATTTCTCATTCCACTGACTGAACATTTTGCACAAAGTTATCGCGAACTAAAATTAGGCGGCGGCAGCGTGTTTCGTGTCAAACATGGCAACTGGCAACGTCAAGGCGATGAATTTATTCACATCGACACCATTGCACCGAATGGCGTGATTCACGGGATAACCCGGTATCGTTTTTCTGGTGAACAATTACAAGAAATGAGCTTTTCTAAACAAGCGCAATTCTCTGGAAAAGAGTGGCTAATGGAAAATCAGCAGCGTTATGAATTAAACAATTCCCGGGTTGAAATACATCAATGGCCGCAAGCGGTTTGGCGCAGTCAATTAACCCCAGAAATTTTAGAGTTAGTGGTATTAAAACCAGAGCATTTATCTATTACCGGCTTGTATCGTTACGCGGATTATATGCAACAACAAGGCTTGCGTTATTTACCTTATTTATTAGCCTTCTGGAAAAAAGTCAGTCAGCCATTAGCAACGTTAGTGATGGTATTAGTTGCCGCCTCCTTTATTTTTGGTCCACTGCGTTCTGTCACTATGGGTTTGCGGATGATGGTAGGTTTAATGGCGGGATTATGTTTTAAATACCTGCAAGAATTTTTAAGCTTCGCCAGTATTGTTTTTAATATTCAACCCTGGGTAGCTTCACTTGTGCCTATTATGATTTTTGCTGTGCTGGGGTTTTGGTTGTTACGGCGAGTGAAGTAGGAATCATTTTTTCTGCGCTGCTATTTTGTAGGGCGTCAATAAGCGCAGCGCATTGCGCTGAATAAATGCCGCGTAGCGGCTATTGATGGTAGGCAGGTCGTTTACGGCCTGCATGAAGAAATAGAGAAATAATTTTCGTCCCGGAGGGACGATTGAAGGGGAGAATTGTCATGACAAATATAAATCTTCCGGAAGATTTACAAAATAATCTAACCGTTCTAGGCGAAGAAGCAAAAAGATTTGCGGAGGATCTCTTAGCTGAGTTTGGCATAACAGATGTTACGGTTGATTGCTCGGATATTCCTTATCGATCCTTTCGAGGTTAATAAGATTCACTCGTCCCTCCGGGACGAAATTTTTTTATTTTTTTATGTGCAGGCCGTAAACGACCTGCCTACCATCAAGTGCCGCTACGCGGCATTATCAGAATTTATTGCTGTTTTGTTTGTGGATCTGATTTTTCAACTTCGCGCAGTAATGCATTTTGTCGCCCAGCAGACTTCTCAAGCACCTGAGCATATACACGCGCTTTCTCCTCAGATGAAGCATTGCGGATAAAATCCGAAAAAGGAGTTGAAACAGCAAGCTTTGGTTTAGAGAAAAGTAAAATAAAAATACTTTTCAATCCGTAAAATACCCTCTGCAATTCATTTTTCAACCGATAAATATAAGTAGGTATTCTGCGGCTCCAATGGAATTTTCTCGAAGGATCTAAAAAGCCAATGGTGGATTCAATCTGATTATCGTGGATGCAGGGTGTTGGCGACAAGAGACGCACCTTAATTCGCAAATCCCAGCCTCGGTCAAAAGCATGATCATAAGGTAGTGACATAGGTAATAACTGGGCTAAATAATTTTGCGCTGCCTTCCGATTAATTAAATAAGCACTCGCGCCAGTACAGCGACTGAGCATAATACAAAGCCATTGGCCTGTTGAAATCTCAAGATATCTGTAGGGGGTGCCGGAATGTATGGCGGAGAGCTTCACCATATCCCATTGATCCGTATGTGCGGTCACTCCAATCAATGCGGCAGGTAATTTATCGGTAATAATCACATCGTCTTCTAAAATGAGGGCAAAATCCGCATCTGAATTGACAAATGCTTGAATGGCAAGAAGATGAGATAAATAACAACCAATCTCTCCATTCGTTACTGTCATGCCATGCTTTTTATGAAAGGCTAAAGGATCAAAACAACCCAATTGATCCGTTGTTAAATGATGGCCATCAATAGCGCTGATTCGCTGAAATGGAATAGCTAAAGCATTTAATTGATTTGCGATAGCTTGCATCCGCGAGTGTGCTCGATCTAAATTAATGACAAAGGTTTGAATGTTTGCCATTATTGTTTTTTGCCTCGCTGTAATTTTTTTGGCACGTAAACCACTCGCGTCTTCGATCCTCTATCATGCCACGTGAGTTTTTCTGGATGCCATAACGCACTCCAATATCCCAAACCTAAACAAGCAAAAGATAAACAAGCCAAAGCACTACG
>CAXNEI010000186.1:0-3795 GCA_964201195.1 Gammaproteobacteria bacterium | reverse complement strand
GAAAACGTGATAGGTATGCTCAAGCGTTTTAAAATAATTGCTGATAAATATCGCAATCGGCGTAAGCGATTCGGGCTTAGATTTAATTTAATTGCAGGGATTTATAATCTTGAGATTGGTGAGTTATGAGTTTCGAAAGAAGTCTATTGAGAAACCCCTCTTACTCACTGCCTTAAAAATAGCTTGCTATCAATCTGATGGTTTGATACTAATAAGACAAGTCAGATCGCATTCTGTTGATAGCAAAACAATAACCAACAGAATAATAAGAGGAGAAGCGCCATGTCTGCTTTAGGTTTATACGGTTGGAACGACTTTGTTTTAGCTATTGTTATTGGGGTTTTATTCTTAACTCAATTAGTACTTTTTGTTGTCGTAGGCTGTGCGGTTATTGTTCCTGTATGGCTGCTGTCATTCTGGGGTCATTCTCCACTTCAGCACCCTGATATTGGATGACCAAATGCCGCAAGCCAAATGCAATAACAATGCTTGCGATTAAACAAACGACGCCGGCCATTACAAAAGCTAGAGTAGAAGATCCTAATTTCCATAAAATACCTGCGCTCAAAGCACCTAAACTACCTCCCGCACCATACCCAATGCTGTTATACAAAGCTTGCCCTTGCCCCTGATAGTCTGCTGAAAAATATTTATGCACCCAATGTAAACAGGCCAAATGAAATAAGGCAAAAGTAGCTGCATGTAATAATTGTGCCACGATCAATCCTATTAAGTAATTGGCAAAATATCCTAATAAAAACCACCGCACTGCAGCTAATAAGGTTGCGATTAATATAAAAGAAGAGAGTGAATAACGCTGAAACCAACGAGGAATAAGCCAAAATAATACTATTTCAGAAAAAACCCCCAATGCCCATAAACCACCAATAGCCGCATGGCTGTAATGCAATTTATCTAAATAAATCGAAAATAATGTGTAATAGGGCCCATGACTAAATTGCATGAGAAAACACACTAAGAAAAACACCATCATGCTGGGTTGTTTTAGTTGCTGCCAAAAATCTTTCTTTTGTTGTTTTGGTGAAAAAGTCCATTCAGGTTCAGCTACCCAACAACTACTAAGAAAAATAGTCAGCAAAAGCGCCAGCATAAAATAGGGTAAATAATCGATAGAAATATAATCAAACAAGATTCCACCGCCAACAACAGAAATGATAAATCCGAAGGAACCCCAGGATCGAATACGGCTATAAATATGCGTTCTACCCACTAAATGTCGCAGCGTCACTACTTCAAATTGAGGCAGAATAGCATTCCAAAAAAAACTAAATACCGACATCATAAAAAACATGCCGACAAACTTTAGCGGCAGAAAGACGCAGAGAAAAACAGTAAAAGCACCGAACGCGCCAAGACGAATAATGGCTATACGAATGGAAAATCGATCGGCAAGATAGCCCCATAGATTTGGCGCAACTAATTTGGTGGCTGAAGAAATAGCAAGTAATTGACTGATGGCTAAAATGCTAAAACCCTGATGTTTTAGGTATAAGCCCCAAAAAGGCATGAAGCTACCCACTAAAGCAAAATAGCTCCAATAAAATCCAGAGAGTCGCCAATAGAGAGAAGATCGCCACATAGAGCATCACACATCGAATTCCCCAAGCAAAATCTATTATTTCGCGACTAAACGGCCATCCCTGGCGCGTCACAAACACATCCCTGTGCTTGAGGTCGCTACATAATAGATTTCTGCTTGAGATTTTTATTTTGCAGAAGCAGGAATAATAGGTGTCACTGGAACCACATCAGCATTTTGTGCTCTATGCCGTAAATAGTGATCCATGATAACTAAAGCCAACATCGCTTCTGCGATGGGCGTCGCTCTAATTCCTACGCAAGGATCGTGTCGACCTTCCGTAGTCACCAAGTGTGGATTTCCTTGTACATCGATGGTTTGCCCAGGAATACGAATACTTGAAGTAGGCTTTAATGCAATTCTGGCAATAATAGTTTGGCCGGTGCTAATCCCACCTAACACACCACCCGAATGATTACTTAAAAAACCTTCGAGTGTCATTTCATCACGATGATCCTCGCCGCGTTGATTAACAACAGCAAAACCATCACCAATTTCCACCGCTTTTACCGCATTAATACTCATCAGTGCTTTTGCTATATCACCATCCAATCGATCAAACACCGGCTCGCCTAAACCTGGTGGCAAACCTTCGGCGCATACCACTAATTGCGCGCCAATGGAGCTGCCTTCTCGACGTAAGCGATCAATCAAAGCAATCATTTCTGGAATAACGGAGGGATCAGGACAGAAAAAAGGATTTTCGTCGATTTGTGACCAATCTACTTGAGAAATTTTAATCGGACCGATTTGTTCCACATAACCACGAATAATAATGCCTAAATGTTCCTGTAAATATTTTTTTGCTACTGCGCCCGCTGCTACGCGCATTGCAGTTTCTCGTGCAGAAGAACGACCACCACCACGATAATCACGAATACCATATTTTTGTTGGTAGGTATAATCAGCGTGACCCGGACGAAAAGTTTGCTTTAAATCGTCATAGTCTTTTGATTTTTGATCTTGGTTATGAATGAGCAATCCGATAGGTGTACCCGTGGTTCTCCCTTCAAATACACCTGACATAATTTGTACGTGATCGGGTTCGCGACGTTGCGTGGTATAACGGGAAGTGCCTGGCTTGCGTCGTTCTAATTCTTTTTGAATATCCGCTTCTGTTAATGGTAAGCCAGGAGGACATCCATCAATAATACAACCCAATGCAAGACCATGACTTTCGCCAAAAGTTGTGACTTTAAATAATTCACCAATGCTATTGCCTGCCATAATTAACTCTCAAAATTTTTGCACTGCTCCGCAGTTAATAAAAACACGCCACTTCCACCTTGTTCGAAATCCAACCAAGTCAACGGCAGGTTTGGATAGGCAGCATCGACTTCTTCTTGAGTATTGCCTACTTCCACTATCAGCACACCGTGATCGGTTAAATAATCAGCGGCTTGCGCGAGAATTTTTGCAACAATATCTAATCCATCTTTACCAGCAGCCAAAGCCAAAGTGGGCTCTGCTTTAAATTCTGCGGGCAGTCCTGCCATTTCTTCTGCTCCAATATAAGGTGGATTAGAAATAATAAGATCATAACGATGACCTGCTAAAGCACTAAATACATCCGACTGAATCAATTCGATCTGCCCTTCCAATTGATATGCTGCCACATTTTTTTGCGCAACAGCCAAAGCTTCTGCCGAAATATCTACCGCATCTATTTGTGCTTCCGGAAAAGCTTCCGCACTTAAAATCGCTAATGAACCACTACCGGTGCATAAATCCAAAATCCGATACACTTGATCCGACTCCACCCACGGTGCGCCCTGCATAGAGAGCCATTCCACAATGGGTGAGCGTGGAATTAATACTTGCTCGTTAACATAAAATTTGCGCCCAGCCAGCCAAGCTTGGCCGCTGATGTAAGCTAATGGACGCCGCTGCTCGACGCGCTGTGTCAACCAATGCTGAATTTTTTCTCGCTCAGCAAAAGTTAATTGCGCATCTAATACACGGGGATCAGTATCGGGTGACAAATGCACAGCCTGCAAAACTAGCGCAACGGCTTCATCCCAATAGTCATCAGTGCCCTGCCCTAGCGTAATTTGATGCTCATGAAAACAACTTAAACACCAACGAATCCAATCGCGAATGGTGGTAAGTTCAGTTAATAGTGACGATTGCATAGAGTTTTCCTTAATGCGCTATTCTGGGCCAATACTGATTAAAATCAAATACCGGACTGTGTT
>CAXNEI010000185.1:0-3801 GCA_964201195.1 Gammaproteobacteria bacterium | reverse complement strand
TGGTTTTAAGGTTGTCGAGTTTCATGATCGTTTTCATCCTTTGATCATGAAGACAGAACGAAAATCAAGCAATGTAGGCTTTGTTTAGACTCACTTCATATTGGAATCACACCCCTTCCTTTAGACTCACTTCATATTGGATAAGGCTGCTCCGCTATCAGCAGTGCCAGAGAGTGTTACTCTGCCTGATTGAGTGTCTACATTAGTGGTCAGGCCGTCCGTATGCTTGCTCCACATCAGCTTAGATTTGACCGCCGAAGTGATGGTCGCGTCATCAATCGTTTCGCCATAACTGCGCGTTGCCGACCGTGCTGGCATAACATAGTCAGCTTGAACCACAATTTGGTTATCTACTTCTCTAATGCCGTTAACACCTAACGCAATCTGTTTCGCTAGATCTTTATTAACGCTTTCTTCTACTTTTCCAGTCAATGTAGCCTTGCCGTTATGCACTGATACTTTAAGGTCATTAGCGCGTAGATAAGGATTCAGCGCGTAGGTGGTCCAAATCTGCGTGGCTTGTCGTGCATTAATCACTTCTTGAGAAGTCTTTTCGGCGAGAGCAGGGCTGCTGATTGCAGCAATTGCCAGCGCCAAACTCAGCGCGCGAATTAATTTGCGGGGTTGTGTATACATGGGTTGAATCTCCAGTGAGGAAAAAAATAAAAAGGGGCATATAAAAAAGATGACGAAAAAATTTGGCGGGGATGCTCTCCATTGACGAACTCACCGCTTCGCAGAAGCGAAACGGTGGACAGCTACAACTCTATTTACTTGACTGCTTTTTTACACTTCTCAAAGAAGCTCTTAACTTGCTTGTTAGCTTCGTCATGGCTGATGGCATAGCGCTCTTGCACCAGGCCAGCTAGTTTTTGCACATGACCTTCCGCTTTCAGTAGCTCATCATCGGTCAATTTGCCCCAAGCAATTTTGGCGGCGCCGATTTGTTGTTTCCACTCTGCTTTCACTCTATCTGGGCTCAATACGCTCATGATTGCTTCTCCTTGTTCATAGATGCCGCATTATTTTTAGTTGCTGCTTGCGCCGGAGCATGAGCAGCATTCTTGGCAATCACCGGTTTGGCTTGATCCTTCATGCCGCTTTTAGTCTCAGATTTATGCATCTGATCGGTAGACCTCTCTGCATTATTAGCAGCGTTCTGTTGATTTGACTTATTCATGTGACCTCCCAGTCCATGGCGCGCCTCACGAAATTGCGAGGTGCTAGAACAGGGACCATATCAATCAGTCCATACTTCGTCAGTGCGCTGCCGCACTTATGCAACGCAGGTTCTCCCGATACCCACTTGCTGCTACAATCGCCGCCTTTCTGATTGCCGAAGAGATTTCTCATGTTCACTGAAACGCCTATTAAACGTCGCCTTACCAAAAAGATTTGGGTAGGAAAAGTGCCTGTGGGTGGTGATGCACCTATTTCTGTGCAGAGTATGACCAATACAGAAACTTGTGATGTAGCAGCTACCGTAGCGCAAATTAAATTATTGGAAGAAGCCGGCGCTGATATTGTGCGTGTGTCTGTGCCCACTATGGATGCAGCCGAAGCTTTTGGTCTGATTCGTGCGCAAGTGAATCTGCCCTTGGTAGCCGATATTCATTTTGATTACCGCATTGCCTTAAGCGTGTTAGAAAAAGGCGTGGATTGTTTGCGAATTAATCCCGGTAATATTGGTCGTGAAGATAGAGTGCGCGCAGTAGTGGATGCCGCCACTGACAAAAATGTACCTATTCGAATTGGTGTTAATGCCGGTTCGCTGGAAAAAGATCTACAGCAAAAATATGGCGAGCCCAATGCAAAAGCCATGGTGGAATCGGCTTTTCGTCATGTGGATATTTTAGATCGGATGAATTTTTCTAACTACAAAATCAGCGTTAAAGCCTCTAACGTATTTATGACCGTAGAAGCCTATCGCGAAATTTCTCGGCAAATTGATCAGCCCTTGCATTTAGGTGTCACAGAAGCTGGCGTGTTGCGTGCAGGCACAGTGAAATCTGCCATTGCGCTAGGGATGCTATTGTATGAAGGCATTGGCGATACCATTCGCATTTCTTTGGCTGCTGACCCGGTAGAAGAAATTCGTGCAGGCTTTGATATTTTAAAAAGTTTACAACTGCGTAAAAAAGGCGTGAATTTTATTGCCTGCCCCAGTTGTTCACGACAAAATTTTGATGTGATTAAAACCATGAATGCCTTAGAAGCGCGATTGGAAGATATTAAAACCAGTATTGATGTTGCTGTCATTGGCTGCGTGGTGAATGGCCCGGGTGAAGCGCGTGAAGCCCATATTGGTTTAGCCGGCGGCACACCGAATAATTTAATTTATCGTGACGGTAAGCCGAGTCATAAAATTGATAATGCGCAATTGGTGGATGAAATGGAAAAGCAAGTGCGGGATAAAGTGGCGGAGATAGAGGCAGGGAATGACATACAGAGTAATCCGTTCGCCCTGAGCTTGTCGAAGGGTGGTTCGACAGGCTCACCATGAACGGTATTGATGGGCTTCGACAAGCTCAGCCCGAACGGACATTATTATCAGATTTGTAGGGTGCAATAACCGAAGGGCATTGCACCATTAATTGGCGCAATACATGAATACACTATTGCGCCCTACAAATTAAGTGTGAAGTATTATTAGGTATTAAATTAATTATGTCTAAATCAGGCCCTATCAGTGGATTTCCCGAATGGTTGCCAGCTCAACGTATGGCTGAGCAACATTTATTAGATCGCATCAGAAATACCTTTGAATTATTTGGTTTTGCGCCGATTGAAACCCGCGCTATCGAGCCTTTATCGGTTTTATTAAGCAAAGGCGATGACAAAGAAATTTATACATTGCGGCGCCTGCATGAAGAAAATGAAAGTGCAGAAGAAAAATGGGGGCTGCATTTTGATTTAACCGTGCCCTTTGCGCGTTACGTGCAGGAATTTAAGCATCAGTTACAGTTTCCGTTTAAGCGTTACCAAATTCAAAAAGTCTGGCGCGGTGAGCGTAAGCAAGAAGGTCGCTATCGTGAATTTTATCAATGCGACATAGATGTGATTGGTAACGGACAATTACCGCTGGCCTACGATGCAGAAATGCCGCTGCTGTTGCATCAAGTGGTTTCTCAACTACCGATTCCGCCAGTAAAAATTAAACTGAATAATCGCAAAGTGCTTGAAGGTTTTTATCGCGGCTTAGGCATAGAAGATTTTACTCATGCACTACGCATTGTCGATAAATTAGCAAAAATTGGTGCACAGCAAGTGGCTGCGCTATTGCAGGCTGAATTGCATTTATCGGAGGAAGCCGCACAAAAATGTTTAGCCCTGGGTCAAATCAAAACCGCTGATTTAACTTTTGTCGAGCAAGTACACAAGCTAGGCATCCAGCATCCATTGATTGAACAAGGCTTAACGGAATTAGTGTATGTGATGCAAGCCTGTGATACCTTGCCACCCGGTAGTATCGAAGTGGATTTAAGTATTGCCCGCGGCTTAGATTATTACACCGGTAGCGTCTATGAAGGTGTGATGTGTGGTCATGAACATATTGGTTCTGTCTGTTCCGGTGGGCGCTATGATAATTTAGCTTCGAGTGAGAAAAATCCTTTGCCCGGTATTGGCATTTCAATTGGTATTACTCGGATTCTGGGGTATTTATTCGGTCGCAATTTATTGCAAGTGAACCGAAGCTCTCCGGTGGTAGTGATGATTATTCTGCCGGATGAAAATCAGCGAGCAGCAGCAAGACAAGTGGCGCAAGCGTTGCGTGCCCGTGGCATCAGCACCGATGTGTAT
>CAXNEI010000184.1:0-3812 GCA_964201195.1 Gammaproteobacteria bacterium | reverse complement strand
GATCTACGCTACCCGTTTCTGAAGCGCCAGCTACGCCGACCAATGCCAATATTTTTATATTCTGTTTTTCATATTGCTGACATTTTTTTTCTAATTCAACACAATCAATTTTGTTTTGCGCATCCGTGGCAATAGCAATCAAACTATTTCGCCCTAAACCTAATAGGTCGGCTGCTTTACTTAAGGAATAATGCCCGCGTTCAGAAACTAAAATCACTGCATCCTTATAGCCATAATGCTGCAATGCTCTGTGCAGACCTTCTTGATGCACACCAGAGAAATCCTGAGTTGGTGCAAAGGCTTTATTACGCGCTACCCATAAAGCAGTAATATTGGCGATAGAACCGCCGGAACAAAAAGTGCCTAACGCTTGATGAGAATCATGCATCCAACGCTGATAAAAATTTTCATCTTGTTTAAAAATCAAGTGATGCAACATACCTAACACTTGACGTTCAATGGGCGTAAAAACTTTTGAGGTTTCTATTTTGACTAAATTTTGATTGAGCGCCATCATAATTTTTGATAACGACAACATAAAATTAGGCAATGCTGAAGTCATGTGACCAATGAAACTCGGCGAAGCCGTGTGCACTGATTGAGAGACTACTTTTTCTAATAAAAAATCTGCCTGCTCAGAAACAAAAATCGGATGCTCTGGCATATCAGCCCGCATAAAATCTTTTTCTATTTCACTTAACTCTCGCTCTTCAGACACAATATGTTGCTGAAGAAATTCCACCAAATTTTCTGAGATTTGCTGCTCAATTTTATGCAACGTAGAACCTGGCGCTTCAGGAATCGTAAATACCCGATGCAAGCTCTCAAGATCTGCTGTTGCTGCTTTTTTGCGATCCGCCATATTTAACTACTCTGAAAAACTATATTGACTATTTCAACGGCGATCCAGTTACCCAAAATGCCGGATCTAATCTCACTTCAAACCAATTCATTGCCCAATGCAAATGCGGCCCAGAAGCGCGGCCTTTTGAACCCACTCGCCCTATTTTATCGCTTTGCTTTAATTCATCACCCGCCTTCACTGAAATAGAATCCATATGAATGAAAGTAGAAAAAATTCCAAAACCATGATCAACAATAACTGTGCCGCCGGAATAAAATAAATCTGGCTCAGCAAATACTACCTTCCCTGCAGCCGGCGCTCTCACCCAAGACCCACGCGGTGCCGCAATATCTAAACCCACATGAGGGTTTTTCGGTACACCGTTATAAAAACGTTGGCTGCCATAGACGCCAGAAATAGGCCCTTTTGCTGGCCAAATAAATTTCTGCAAAAAATTCTCTCGCACAGAAGATTCTTTACGCGCAGCAGCTACAGCAGCAGACTCATGTTCAATACGGATTAAATTTTCCGCACTGGGCTCCATAATGCGCGGCTCAATGCCTTCTATCCGCTGAATTTTATACGCTTGCTGATCCAGAGTAATAGAATAGGTCTTCTCATCACCCTTGTCATAACAGACGATCAACTCATGATGCAATTGGGCATCACGGCCAAAACCAAACACCATATAGCCCGAAGGCGAAATGAGCAATGGTTTTCCATCGAGCTGCGCTCGGACAATAGGCTGGCTGGAATCTTGTTCATACGCCATCATCCAACCCCCTTGAATGGGCTGCCCTTCTAATTTTAATTCAGCGTGAACCGAATAGGCTACACCGAGGAAAATCACCCCTATCACCCTTGCTATAGTCCGCATTTAATATTTTCCTCTTATCTTAGTCGCGCTGAATTGCGTGAAACAATAGGGAATTATGATAGGATCCTCGTCGTCTAGCAACACTGCCAGCAATGAAGGAAACTCTTTTATGATGGATAAAAAATTATTGGATATTCTGGTCTGCCCCGTAAGCAAAGCACCTCTCATTTACGACAAAGATAAGAATGAATTACTCTGCATGACTTCTGGCCTAGCTTATCCAGTACGCAACGATATCCCTATATTACTGGCAGAAGAAGCGCGCCCTTTAACAACAGAAGAGGTTAAAAAATAGATCTATGAAAACTTTATTTGAAAAAATCATTGATCGAGAAATTCCCGCTACGATTATTTATGAAGATGATCTCTGTTTAGCTTTTCGTGATATTAATGCCCAGGCACCTACCCATATTCTGCTGATACCAAAAAAATGTATTCCCAAATTAGCGGATGCAGAAATAACAGATCAACAACTTCTAGGGCATTTGTTGATGACCGTCAATAAAATTACCCAAGAATTAGGTATCGCTGACGCTTTTCGCTTAGTGGTGAATAATGGCGCCGATGCAGGACAAACTGTTTTTCATTTACATCTACATATTCTTGCTGGCCGACCTTTTAGCTGGCCGCCGGGGTAAATTTCTCTGGCTATACTGAAAGGGTCGTTGCCCTAATTATGAGGGTATACATAGCAGTCGAGTAGTTCCTATGATGACCCAATCTCAGTCCACATCTATTTCTGCTGGCAATCATTACGAATATTATAATGCTCAGGGTTCTTGTATCGGCCAAAGTGCAGGCGCCACACCGCAAGAAGATTTATTTGAGCAGGCTCACTATGTGGTAGCTGACCAAGAGGAAATGATCAAAAATCAGGATTCTAAAATCACCATCCAGCAAGATATTCAACGCTATCGCGAAGAATTACTCCATGTACCGATTAGTGACATGGGTAGAATTCTTGAGCTGAATCATTTAATTCGCAACTTAGAAAAATTTTTAGTACATTAGGCGCTGATTATTTTTAATGTAAAAAATTATGCCCCTAAAATTTATCGATATCGGCGCCAACCTAACCCACGAATCTTTTACTGAAGATTTACCTCAAGTACTTGAACAGGCTCAAGCTCAAGGCGTTGTTAGCCAAATTATTACTGGCGCTTCCCTTGCTGGCTCAGAACAAGCCATTGCACTATGCGAAAAATATTCTGACTACGAATTATTTGCTACCGTTGGCGTTCACCCTCATGAAGCACGCAGCTTCAATGCTAATACCCAAGCAGAGCTTGCAGAATTAATAAAACACCCAAAAGTAAAAGCCGTAGGGGAAATGGGATTAGATAATCATCGCGATTATTCAACGCCTGCTCAGCAGCGCCATGCTTTCGAGCAGCAATTAGAATTAGCAGCAAACTGTCAGCTTCCGCTCTTTCTTCATGAACGAGATGCTTACCCTGAACTGTATGCCATAGTAAAAAGCTGTCGCAGTGAATTAGCAGAAATCGTTGTGCACTGTTTTACGGGAGAACAAAAAGCGCTATTTAGTTATTTAGATTTGGATTGTCACATAGGCATTACTGGCTGGATTTGTGATGAACGCCGCGGAGCCCATTTGCTGGAATTGGTGCCTAATATTCCCCCGCATCGATTAATGATAGAAACCGATGCGCCCTATTTAATTCCGCGAGACTTAACACCAAAACCTAGCAGTAGCCGTAATGAACCAAAATATTTACCGCATATTGCGGAAAAAATCGCTCAGTGTTATCAAAAACCACTGGCTGAAATTGCTCAAGCAACCACAAAAACAGCAAGAAAATTTTTTAGGATTTAAATTTGTACTACCTGCCGTAAAGCTTCTTGAGCAAGTAGATTTAAACTTTTCCCTGCTGCTTGAGCAGTAATAGCCAACTGCTCATGCAACTCTGGCGGAATTCTAAGATTAAATTTTCCCGAATAAGAACGTCTTGGCTCAATACTTTTTTCTTTGCACACATCAAGAAAAACTTTTAACGATTTTTTAAATTCTGCTTTCAACTCTTTTGGTGTAGCACCATAAAAATCAGCACCCCCATTTAAGCCAAGAATCTC
>CAXNEI010000183.1:0-3816 GCA_964201195.1 Gammaproteobacteria bacterium | reverse complement strand
CCGCTCTTTTTTTACCTTTATTGGTGGATTTCAAATTAACTGGCGCCACTAAATCTTGACGCACTTGATCATCACCTAAAGAGATGCCTCTTGGTGCTTCAACTTTTTTAGCGTCCGCAATAGGCTGCGCACTGATTGCATCCAATTCTTTTTTAAGATCTTTATGGAAACCCTGATTGGAAAGCGTATGCGTGCAAGCAGTCACCAATAGACAGAGTGCCAGATTTAAGCCGACCCTAAAAGACTGCGCTGCTGCTTTCACGTTTTTACTTCCTTGACTATGTTTAGGATTCAACATAACTTACTCCAAACCTCTCATAAAAAATCATCTGCAAATATTATCTACGAATAACAGTCATACCTTGATCTTCAGCCGATTTATATAGTGTCAAAGTGATTTTTTCACCATTTTTTTGCACCACCACAAAACGCGGCTTAATTCGAATCACTTTTACTTTATTAATGACATCTCCCTCTCTCATCATTTGCCCATTAATAATGGTAAAACGACGATCAGGGCCATATAGAATCGAATCTAGGGTTAATTCATTCACTGCTTTAGATTGGCCTGTTGTTGCATCAGCGCCGGCTGTTGTTGTATCAGCACCGACTTGGCCTTCTGCACCTGCCACACTGGATTCCGCCCATTGATAAGGCCTGGTAGGATCGGGCAATTTAGACAAATCCGCCGCCTGCACAACATTATTCACCATCAGCAATGAAGCACTCATGGAGATTGCTAGGGTTAGCTTGAGAATAGTCTTAGACTTCATATTCATTGCTCGTCTCTCAGTTTATTGCTCACCGTTTATTGCTCACACACCAATCCAGGCTTTGTGATCACTTAAGGTATAAATTTTTACCGTGACTTCTGCCGCAGGATAATTTTTTACTTGATAATTCAAATCACCCCAAAATAATTTCCAAGGCAACTTTTCAATTGCGGTAAGATAATTTAATGTTTGTGGATAGGTCGCTTCAAATTTCATCACTATCCCATGACGAAATAAATGTTCGTCTTCTGTATTATTCACTTGCTCTAAGCCACCAGATAATTGCTCTACAGAAATAGGATCTACACTGTTTAATTTTAATAATTTCACTTGCCCATCACTTCTCAATAATTGACTTAATACTTGCGCCATCATCTTCGGATCAATAAGCCCCAAGGTGACGCCTTTCATCCGCCTATCTAATTCAACGGATTGATCTTGCAGTTCTTTTAACATCTTTTTCCCAGCTTCATCTGGGCTCTGTGTTAAGGCTAATTTTCCGTCTTTCACCTGCTGAATCATTGTCTGTGTTGAAGTTCGATTCGCTTCTGCTTCAGCGCGATATTTATCAACAGCACTACTCATGGGTGATTGCACAATAGAAGACCATAGAAAAAATACGACAATCAATAGTCCCACAGAAGCGATCAGCCGCTCATTGTGTTTCAAATTTTCATAGCGTGTTTTTGCTTGCTCTAACAAATCTGCTGTATTCATCTCATGTATCCTACTGCTGAGGTGCTGTTGCTTGTGATAACAAAGAACTTATTGAAGATTCTTTTTTATCTGATGCTGGCGATTGCTGCTCTGCTGAAGAAGCATCATCCGATTTCTCTGCGTCAAATCCTTTTGGATCACCAGAGCGCAATAAAAAATTAACCAGTTGCGCATTTTTTTTATCTCGATCAAAAGTCATCACATCAAAATTACGACCCGCTATAGAAGCTTCCTGTGCCAATTTTTTCAAATAGCCAGGTACACTGTTAGGATCAATTGTCTTACCTTCAAGCTGCATACTTTTCCCACTACCTGTAACAGCTATGCGTGTTAACCAAGCACCAGGAGTCGTTTGCATCGCCAAGCTGGTTAATAAAGCAGAAAAACCTTTTTCTTGGTCAGTTTTTTGCGTACCTAAATAAGATAATAGCTTTTGCTTATTTTGCAGATCCTTTCTTGCTGCTTCAATTCTAGTCGGTAAATCAGCGTTATTTTTTTTGGAATTTTCAACATTCATTCCAAACTCTTCTAATTGCTTCTTAGCTTGATCTAATTGCTTTGCTAGCATTTGTGCTTCAGATTTACTGCTGTAGATGCTCCACACTAATCCAGCCGTCCAAACTGCCATTACCACCGCTAAGACACCCAAAGCTTTTATTAATAATTGGAAATTCAGCCAATCGCGATCAACTCTGATTTCACTGACATAGAGATCAACTTGCTGTAATGAATAACTCACAACATAATCCTCATAGCTGCGCCAATAGCGCCCAGACATTGCGCTTGAACCTCTTTTTCAAAAGGCTCAGCAAACTCTAAACTCTCTTCAAGATCTAAAATGGAAATTTTGCTATTGACCTGTTCTGCTAAATATTTCAAGGTATTGGTTAAGGGCACAACGGTGGGTGCAAAAACCAACTTGTGGATCATTCCCTTGCCTAATTGATTTTCGTAATAATCAATGGATCGATGAATCTCTACTACCAAGTCGTCTAATAATCTTTCAGTGTCGTAAGCATTACCCTCAAGATGATCTACCGGTAATTGTACGCGCCGACTTAAATACAGTTGATTAGCACTGACCAATGAAATAAGACTATTGGCTTTTCTCAACGTAATAAGCCCTACCCCCTCTTGCGAAGGCTCGTCTAGGGTGCTTGGTTTGACCAATAAATTTCTAATCACCAACTCTCGAATATCAATGGAGGCAAGATTCAATCCGCATTTATTGACAATGGAAACGATGCGTTGGGCGGTTTCTTTATAGGCAACGGCCGCATACATCATGCGCATTTGTCCGCGATAGGCATCCTCTGGTAATGAGAAAGCATCCATCACAGCATCGTCTATGGGAAAATCAATCAGATCTTTCACTCGCCACTTCATCGCTGATTGCACTTCTTCCGCCGCAACATCCGGCGCTTCCACTAACAGCAATTGATAATTATTGGGATGCAGGCTGACATTGCAGGACATTCCCTTGCAGTTATTCTTTGCCACCCATTCCAAGCAATGCACTTGCTGCTTTAGCTCTTCGAATTCTTCAATATATTCGCAGCGATTTAACCGATATCGGCCAGGGCCAACATAAGAAATTTGCGCAAAAGCGACCCCGCCTGGGCCCATTTCGATACCCAGTAAATGTTTTTTACTTCCACTTTCTATTTGCCAAGGCCACTTCACTTGTGTTCTCCTTACTGCGATTCCATCGCTATGATGCCCTATAGCTTCTCTGTATAAAGTAGCGGCCACTGATTGTTATTCTTTAGTAAATTTTTTATGTTGAACATCGCCTTATATGAACCTGAAATTCCACCCAATACTGGCAATATTATTCGCCTCTGCGCCAATACCGGTTTTGCTTTGCATTTGATCGAACCGCTGGGTTTTAGCTTAGACGATAAACAGCTACGTCGAGCAGGATTAGATTACGCGGAATGGGCTTCCGTTAAGGTGCATGCTTCTTATGAAGACTTTATAAAATCTAATAGCCATCAAATTTATTTTTGTTCCACAAAAGGCAAGCGTTTATATAGCGATGTAGAATTTCAATTAGGTGATACTTTATTATTTGGCCCAGAGACGCGGGGATTACCGCAGGCTATTTTGGAGACAGCGAAGCCAGAACAGATTATTCGACTACCTATGCAGGCAAATAGTCGCAGCTTGAATTTATCGAATTCGGTGGCGGTGATTGTATATGAGGCTTGGCGGCAGTTGGGGTTTGAGGGGAAAAGTTAAAGTAGGGGCGCTGCTTGCTGCGCCCGAATTTCCATTTACTATGCTGTACCTTAATCGGCTATGTTTTTATTGGGCGCAGCAAGCA
>CAXNEI010000182.1:0-3854 GCA_964201195.1 Gammaproteobacteria bacterium | reverse complement strand
CACCCCTATCTTTTGTTTAGTTCTAGTAATTCGTATGATGCTGCTCTCTTGATTAAATATTAGGAACTCATAAATGATTATAGGATTGCATCATATCGCTATTGCCGTACCTGATTTACAGCAAGCTATCACGCAATTTTGCGAAGATTTGGGCTGTACGCTGGAATCCACTGAAGATGTCACGGCTGCTGCAACTAAAACTGCCTTTATCCCTATTAATGCAGCACATATTGAATTAATTCACCCGCTGACACCGGCAAGTCCAGTGCAAAAATTTCTCGATAAGCGCGGCGGCGGCTTACATCATCTATGCTTTCGCAGTAATGATTTATTAGCTGACCGCGATAGGCTATTGCAAAAAGGCTATACATTTATTCACCCTGAACCACAATCCGGCGCTCACGGCAGTCGTGTGTTATGGTTGCATCCTAAATCTACCGCAGGGGTATTAATTGAATTGGCGGAATATCCACAGTGAAACACTCTATGAATCCCTATAAACAGACGCCGAACCATGAGTCGCACTTATTCTCCCCACCCTCTAGCTATCGACGCTGGATTGCGGAGTTTATTCGTGCACTATTCGACTTTAGTTTTGCCGAAGTCATTACCTTAAAAATGCTACCGCTGATGTATGGCCTCGCCATTATTGCGTTATTTGTCGGTACCCTAGCGCTGTCTTTTGAAATTTTCACTTACTCTATTTGGCGCGGTATCGCCTATTTAATTTTTGTTGCACCGATTTTCTTTATTTTTGGTATGGCGGCAGTGCGCTCCATATTAGAATTTTTTTCTGCCGTCTTTCGCATGCAAGCCTTAATGGTGGGAATGAATAGCGGATTAGAAAAACTCGAACAACAGATGAGTCAACTCAGCGGGCAAATGACCAGCTTGAATCAACACATTGTGCAGATGTCTAATCACATGGAGCAAATGCGCAAAGATTTTAGCAGCGTAATGGAAGTGATGGAAAATATCGAAGAACTCACTGATCGCATTCCTTTTATGAAAAAACAACGTAAACCTACGCGCGATCAATGGGCTGAATCTAGCTTTACTGAACGCCCTGAACCTAAACCACCCACACAAGCTAAATAATTTTTTACTCTGTTTTTATTTCTAAGGATTTTTCATGACTGATACGGCCTCCCTCACTCTTAATAACACTCAATTAAATTGCTTCAAACGCATGTTAGCTTTACAAGAAACCATGAATATTATTGTGCATCCCCAATGGCGGACACAAAAATTTGTTTGGTATCGCGCCATCTGGACTGAATGCGCAGAAATGCTCGATCATTTAGGTTGGAAATGGTGGAAAAAACAAGAACCCCATTGGCAACAAGTGCATTTAGAACTCATCGATATTTGGCATTTTGGCTTAAGTCATTTATTAGAAACCATCGAAGATCATCACGCCTTAAGCTTACATCTACAAGCCGGCTATCAAGCAGTCAGCGCCATGAACAGCGAAACACACTCCGTTGAATCCTTGCGCGAAAGCATCGAAATTTTTACCCAAGCTTGCTTAGCTACTAAAGGTTTCCCGCTTGATTTATTTTATCAACTCTTATTTCAAGCGAATTTAACATTAGAAGATTTATATCGACATTATGTAGGCAAAAATGTATTGAATCGCTTCCGCCAAGATAACGGCTACAAACAAGGCAGTTATTTAAAAGAATGGCAAGGTAGAGAAGACAATGAGCATTTAGCAGAAATTTTAATTAGCATTGATGTGAGTCATCCGCAAATAACGGATGCTATTTATCAGCAATTAACTGAACGATACGCGGAAGCGAGCTAATCAATTGGAAAATATAATCTAGCGCTCTATTTTGTAGCGACCTCAAACACAGGGATGTGTTTGTGACGAGCCATGGATGGCCGTTTAGTCGCGAAAAAATAGAGTGCTAGATTTTAAGTAGGATATAACTTATGAATACCGAACAATTTATCGAAGGCCTACTCAACTTCCTTCATGCTTCGCCCACACCCTTCCATGCAGTACGCACCTTATCCGCAGCGCTAGAACATTCGGGCTATCAAAAACTAACAGAAACGGAAAGCTGGACGCCTCAACCGCAGGGTCGTTATTTTGTGACTCGTAATGACTCATCGATTATTGCTTTTTCTGTCGGCAAAAATCCCCTCGAACAAACCGGTTTGCGAATTCTTGGCGCCCATACAGATAGCCCCTGTTTAAAAGTAAAACCTCACGCTGAACGCACGGATGCCGGTTATTTGCAATTAGGCGTTGAAGTCTATGGCGGTGCATTATTACGCCCTTGGTTCGATCGCGATTTATCTTTAGCCGGTCGAGTGCATTACACCACTGCCGACGGGCAACTAAAATCTACGCTCATTGATTTAGGCAATCCCATTGCCATTATTCCCAGCCTAGCCATTCACCTAGATCGCGAAGTGAATAATTTAGGTGGTGTACAACCGCAACAACATTTATTTCCTGTCTTACTACAACATGCTGCTCAACAAAAACAACTCTCATTAAAAGCTATTTTGCAGCAACATCTACAAGGTCAACCAGAATATGATGGTGTAGACATTCTCGACTATGAATTATTTCTCTACGATACCCAAGCCCCTGCCCTCATTGGCTT
Source organism: Gammaproteobacteria bacterium (assembly GCA_964201195.1). Taxonomy (GTDB): domain Bacteria; phylum Pseudomonadota; class Gammaproteobacteria; order Pseudomonadales; family JAHFSE01; genus JAHFSE01. The sequence continues at coordinate 1,233 of CAXNEI010000182.1, read as the reverse complement.
AGAGCAAGAATTTATCAGCAGTGCGCGATTAGATAATTTACTCAGTTGTTATATCGGTTTAATGAGTTTGTTAGCAGCGAGTGATCAACAAACCTGTTTATTGATTTGCAGTGACCATGAAGAAGTCGGTAGTCAATCCTACTGCGGCGCACAAAGTAATTTTCTAGAATCGGTGTTGCAACGCTTAACCCCCCCAGCAGAACAATATGCCCGCAGCCTTGCGCAGTCTTGGATGATCTCCATAGATAATGCCCATGCGACTCATCCTAATTATGCGGACAAACATGATCCACAACACGTCATTAAACTCAATCACGGCCCAGTGATAAAAATGAATGCAAGCCAACGCTATGCAACCAACAGCGAAACCAGTGCATTGTTTCAAGCTTTATGTAAGCGAAAAGAAATTCCTTTTCAAACTTTTGTGATGTGCAATGATTTAGCCTGTGGCAGCACCATTGGCCCGATGACTTCTGCACAATTAGGTATAAAAACAATTGATGTAGGTGTGGCGCAATGGGCGATGCATTCTATTCGAGAAACCGTTGGCAGCAAGGATCCCTATTTAATGCATCAAGTATTGAAGGAGTTTTTTAATTAGTCTTCTTAGCTTGTCCCTCCTGCAAGCCTCTTTTGAAAAAAGAGCGCAGTAGGGGGGAAGGCGAGCTTGCGAGCCAGGGGGGTTCTTTTCAAAATAAAACCCCCTCGGCCCTTCGGGCCACTCCCCCTACTAAAGCAGGGGGAGCATAAAATTATTTTTTATACTTAGCCCAAGAAATTATTTTTTTACTTTCTTTTTCTGCTTTCTCACTTTTTCCTCCTAGCGCCTTAAGTGAAACATCTCGCTCACTCAAGGAAAGCCAATAAGAAATGCGCGCTTCCAATAAAACCATATTAATGGGCTTAGTCATATAATCATTCATCCCATGATCCAAACACATTTGACGATCATTGGGTAAAGTATTTGCGGTGACTGCAATCACCGGAATATGACTGTTAGGATGCTTCAATTGCCGCAACTTCGTCGTCGCTTGAAAACCATCCATCACTGGCATCTGACAATCCATCAATACCAAATCGAATTCTTGCTCGCTCAATAGAGTTAACGCAGATTCGCCGGTTAAAACCGTTTCACTTTGATAACCCAATTTTTTCACAATACCTTTTGCCACAAAGCAATTGGTTGTATTGTCATCCACAATTAATATTTTAATCTCTTCTCTTTTTTTATTA
>CAXNEI010000181.1:0-3906 GCA_964201195.1 Gammaproteobacteria bacterium | reverse complement strand
CTCATGCGCAAGCTGATGGACAAGAAGTTGATAGTGGTTGGCAGCAGCAGGTCAAAGAAAATGTATTAGATGCAATGATTCCTTTGCGCGGCAGAGTGGCTCAACATCGAATGACTTTGCAACAGTTGGCGCGATTGAAAGTCGGTGATGTAATTCCTGTGGATATGCCAGAGCATGTGATTTTATTGGCTAATGGATTGCCGAGTTTTAAAGCGTATATGGGTGTTTCACGGAAAAATTTAGCGCTGAAAATTATGGGTCAACTGAACGCTAAAAAAGAGGGGTAAGTATCCTATGAATAGTATGGATGAAAACGAAAATACATCGAAAGGAAATTATGGCATGTTAGGCAAAGAATTCGAAGAGTTTAATATTGCCGATCAATCAAAGGGAAAGCCCAATGGTAATGGTTCGGCTAAAAAATCTAGTGTCATAGAAACAAGTGGCATGGAAGACAGCCCTAATTTAGAAGTGATTTTAGATATTCCAGTGACCGTATCGATGGAAGTCGGCAATGCGGAAATGAGTATTCGCGATTTATTAAAATTAAATCAGGGCTCAGTGGTGGAATTAGATCGATTGGCGGGCGATTCACTGGATGTGTTAGTCAATGGAACCTTGATTGCGCATGGTGAAGTGGTGGTAGTGGATGATAAATTCGGTATTCGATTAACGGATATTGTCAGTCCGTCAGAACGAATCAGTCGGCTTCGTTAGGCTTTTTTAATAAACGATTTTTCAGTAGACTGTTCCTCGATGTAATGATCCGCAAACCTTTGACTACTGAAAGAGAAATACGATGAAAAATAGAATCCAATTGTTGTTGATAAGTGTGATGTTAATGTTGCCACTGGTCAGTGTGGCAGCGGCTGATGCAGTTAAGCAAGTGCAACCAGCGCAGCCAGTGCAACCAATAGTTGCTACGCCGCAGAAAAGTGCCGCGAAGACAGAGCCTACTTCTTGGCTGGTGGGTTTTAACAAAGGCGCTGTTCAGCAAGCAGAAAAAAAACAAGTGGGTTCGGGCGCAGGAAGATTGTTGCTTGGTTTAATGACAGTGATAGGGCTTATTTTCGGCCTGGCTTTTATGATTAAAAAAATGGGCTATGCAGGAATAGCAGGTGGTAATCAGCTTAAAGTAGTTAGTGTGCTTTCGGTGGGCAATAAAGAAAAATTAATGGTAGTTAAAGTCCATGGAAAATATTTATTGTTAGGTGTGACTGCGCATAGTGTGAATAAAATAGATGAATTGCAGGAAGAGGACATTGAGGATACAACGCCCCATGATACGAAAAAATTTAGTGACTATATTAAAGAAGCTACCAGCGCCTTTACGAAAAAATCCTAAAAAGATTGGTTTTTTTTGTATTGGTCTTGCCGGTTTATTGTTAATTTCCCCTGTTTGGGCCGCTGATCCTTTTGGTTTGCCTGCGCTGACTGTCACAACAGGTGCTGGCGGCGCTAAAAATTATACCTTAACGATTCAAATCTTGTTGTTAATGACAGCGCTGACTTTTTTGCCAGCGCTGTTATTAATGACTACTTCTTTTACTCGTATCATTATTGTTTTATCTATTTTGCGGCAGGCTATTGGTTTGCAACAAACGCCATCTAATCAAATTTTAGTAGGGCTGGCATTATTTTTATCCTTTTTTATTATGTCTCCGGTATTAAAAGAAGTGAATGAAAAAGCCATTCAACCCTATAGAGCAGAGCAAATTTCTAATACTCAAGCGCTCGATAATGCCATTAAACCTTTTCATAAATTTATGCGTTCGCAAACTCGAGAAGAAGATCTCACTTTGTTTATGAATTTAGCTCATCAAGGCAAGTTGGCTTCAGCTGAATTAATTCCTATGACTATTTTAATTCCTTCTTTTGTCACTAGTGAATTAAAAACTGCTTTCCAAATAGGATTTTTATTATTTATTCCGTTTTTAATTATTGATTTGGTGGTTTCTAGTGTATTGATGTCGATGGGAATGATGATGCTTTCTCCTCTCATTGTTTCGTTGCCTTTTAAAATTATGTTGTTTGTTTTTGTGGATGGTTGGTCGATGATTATGGGCACCCTAGCCGCCAGCTACGGTCTTCATTAACCTGCTTTCCCATTGAACGCTATGCTTTGTGCCATCGCTCCTCACCCCAGTCACATAGGAAATACTATGCTTCTGGGGCTTCGATCCCTCGGCGCCGCGCCTATCGTTCAATGGCTTTGCAGGTATATTTTGTGTAAGGAGTAAATAAATGACACCGGATTCCGTCATAGCGTTATTTTCACAAGCCCTATTTATTGTGATTTCCATGGTTTCGGTCATTGTATTACCGAGTTTGGTGGTGGGTTTAGTGATTGCTGTTTTTCAAGCGGCCACACAAATTAATGAGCAAACCTTGAGTTTTTTGCCCAGGCTGTTGGTGACTTTGATCACTTTATCGATTGCTGCACCTTGGCTAGGTTCGCAGATGACAGATTTTTTTAATCAGTTACTGCAGGATATCCCTTATTTAATTCGCTAAGCTCCTTTAAAAATATGTTATTAACAGATGCACAAATTTTTACCTGGTTATCACACTATATCTTGCCTTTAGTGCGCATTAGCGCATTTTTTTTTGCAGTACCCTTAATTGGTGAACAGCTGGTGCCTGCGCGCGTTAGAATTCTTTTGTCGATTGCTATCACGCTATTAATTGTACCTACTTTGCCGATGGCTGCGGAGATCAATCCTTTCTCTATGACAGGAATTCTTGCGGTAGTGAATCAAGTGATTATCGGCTTGGCCATGGGTTTTTTGGTGCAGATTTTTTTCCAGATATTTGCTTTGGCGGGGCAGTTGATTGCGTTGCAAAATGGTTTGGGATTGTCGGTTTTATTGGATCCGGCTAATGGAATTCAGGTCAATTCATTAAGTCAGTTTTTTGTGATGATGGCTAATTTGCTGTATTTAGTGATGAATGGTCATTTGGTGTTAATTCAAAAATTAGCTGAAAGTTTTATCAGCTTACCGGTAGAAAATTCGATGTTGTCTACAGAACATTTTTATACCTTAGCTGCACAAGGCAGTTGGTTATTTGAAAGTGCGGTGCTGATTTCTTTGCCTGCTATGTTGGCTTTATTATTGATGAATTTATCTTTTGGGGTGATGGCGAGAGTAGCGCCACAATTGAATATTTTTAATATGGGTTTTCCGTTGATGTTAGTTTTTGGTTTATTAATTGTTTGGTTGGGTTTGCATTCTTTCTTGCCTGAGTTCAATCAATTGGCGGAAGAGCATTTTTCCCGGCTAAACAATTTGTTAATTCACTAGTTTATTTTTTCGAAGGATCTATGGCAGACAGCGAATTTAATCAAGAAAAAACGGAACAGCCCAGTGCGAGGCGGATTACCCAAGCACGTGAAAAGGGCAATGTGCCGCGATCCCGTGAGCTAGGTGCGGTGTGTGTGATGCTGGGTGGTAGCGCAAGTTTGATTTTTTTTATGCCCGCTTGGGTAGCGGATTTTTCTCAAGTATTTTCCCTGTTTTTAGATGTGCCCAGAGAATTAATTTTTAATCCTACCTTAATGCTGCATTTTTTATGGCAGTCTATTGGACAGATAGGGTATGCGTTATTGCCCTTTTTTATGGTGTTAATTGGCGCGTCGATTGTCAGCCAATTGATGGTGGGGGGTTGGAATTTTACCGGGCAAGTGATCATGCCAGCCTTTGAGAAGTTAGATCCTATCCAAGGCATTAAGAAAATTTTTACCCTACGTTCTTTCGTCGAATTATTAAAATCACTGATTAAGTTTTTTTTAGTGGGTGGCTGTGCTGCGGTGGTTTTATATGTGCAAATGCCGCATTTATTGGCTTTGGCTCAGTATCCAGTAAAGCAAGCGTTTGCACAGGGATTGCATGTATTGGGCTGGGGTTT
>CAXNEI010000180.1:0-3911 GCA_964201195.1 Gammaproteobacteria bacterium | reverse complement strand
ATGGACTAAATGAAACTATATGAAATTTGAACTCCTCTACTGCGGCATTTCAATACGTTTTAGAGGCTGTACCGTAATATCCGGTGTCAATTCTTGAAAAGAGAGCACAGGCAAATCATATAGCTCTGGCTCAATCAATTTGCGTACGTAGCGTCGTATGTCCATCGAAACAACCAGCACAGGTTTATGTGTTACTTGACTTAAATCCCCCACATTATCTGCAATATTTTTGATCATCTTGGCTGACAGCCTGGGATCTAATGCTAAATAGGAACCTGCTGAAGTTTGCCGTATCCCATTGCGAATAGCATCTTCTACTTCATGATCCAATAAATAGGCAGGCAGTATATTTTGACCATTGCTGTACTTATAACTGATGTAACGCTTCAAATTAATCCGTACATACTCAGTCAACATAACGGATTCTTTTTCTTTTTGTGCCCACTCAACCAAAGATTCTAAAATCACCCGTAAATTACGAATGGAAATATCTTCATTCACCAACCGCTGGAAAATCTCTGCAATCTTTTGTAAAGGCAGCAAGCGCTGGACTTCCTTAACCAACTCACCATACTTTTCTTCAATCGTACTCAGAATTGCTTTAGTTTCTTGCAAGCCCACAAATTCATTAGCGTATTTTTTCAACATGAAAGATAAATGGTAAGAAAGAATATTAGGCAACTCCATATAGCTAATATTCATATCCTTAAGCAAACTCACATACTCTGCAGGCACCCAAGTAAGATGTCCTCTAGGCAAAAATTGCTCTGCCTCAACAATCGGCAAATCAAGAATCTGCAATTGATCCAATTGATTGATAACCAGCACATGATCTTTTTTGAACTGTCCTCTAGCAATAGGTGTTTCCTGTAGCAAGACTCGATAACCCGCTTCATCTTGTCCTTTATTAAAACGCAAATGGATACCCGGAAATGGCACACCTAAATCCATAAAAAGCGCTTGCCGAATAGTAGCTACTTCTTCATTGAGTAATTTTATATTCAATACTTTTTGTACTGTGTCAGAAAGCTCTACAATAATGGGCACCGTCAATTCAAAATCCTGTGGTTTTTTAGGATCTACTGTTTTACCAGAAGTATTCGGCGTGTCCCCCATGCCGCCGGTTACCACACCACTGGTAGCATCTTCTTGAGTGGTCTTATTTTTTAATTTATTCAGCGCAAATCCCCCTCCTCCCACAATGCCAGCAAGCGCTAAAAAAGTGAGCGTTGGAAATCCAGGAATAATAGCAAAGCCCAATAATAAAGCGCCGCTAATCATTAAGGCTGCAGGTTTGCTGGTAATCTGTTTACCAATGTCAGAGCCTAAGTTTTCTGACTCATCAGTGGTAACGCGAGTCACGATAATCCCAGCAGTGACTGAAATAATCAAAGCAGGAATTTGTGCAATTAAACCATCACCAATAGTTAATATGGTATACAGCTCAAGCGCTTCGCCCACCGTCATGCCCTGTTGAAAAACACCAATGCTGACACCACCCAGCATGTTGACACAAATGATAATCAACCCAGCAATGGCATCGCCTTTTACAAACTTCATCGCGCCATCCATGGAACCAAACATTTGGCTTTCTTTTTCCACTGCTTGACGACGTTTATGTGCCTCCTCCATATTGATAGAGCCTGCGCGCATATCACTATCAATACTCATTTGTTTACCCGGCATACCATCTAACGAGAAACGTGCACCCACCTCAGCAACCCGCTCCGAACCTTTGGTAATTACCAAAAATTGCACAATGGTAATAATGAGGAAGATAACAATCCCTACAATAAGATTGCCGCCTACCACAAAATTCCCGAAAGCTTCTACAATTTTTCCTGCATCTCCATCAAGCAAAATTAATCGAGTAATCGCAATAGATAATGCCAATCTAAAAATAGTGGTAATTAATAAAATAGCGGGGAAAGCCACAATCTCTAATGGACTGGTAATGTAAATAGACACCATTAATAAAATAACAGCGATGCCCATATTTAATCCGATCAAGACATCCACCACTTCCGGAGGCAATGGCAAAATCATCATAAATACGATAGACATTAACAAAATAGCGACCATTAAATCACTACGTTTAGTGAGCGCCTGTATTCTTTGAAAAAAAACTGATTTAAACATTGGCACTACCTAAATACTGTTTGTATTTTTCTAAACATTTTTTTGCGAGATCTTTTCTATTCAGCTTCAACAACGCACGCCCCTGCAATAGATACATCAATGCGATTTCTTTCGGTGATACTACTTTCTGCATTTGTTGAATCCATTTTCTGGCTAATACGAAGGTATCTTCATAGCGTGCGGTTTTAAAGTAGGCATAACTCAACATTTTTAATGCCTGAGGATCATTTTTATCTAACACCAATAAAGCCTCTACCAACTGAATTGCCTTGTCATACTGTTGCGCCTGTAAATACACATAAGCCAAAGCCAAGGCCCAATGCTGTTGCTCCACACTCATCATGTCTTGCGCACCTGAAATAGCCACTTCAAACCTTCTGCAAACAAAGAATATAATCGCTCAGTAACTCCATATCTGCCGATACCGAATCTAACAGCGCTATGCCTTGATTTAACGTTGTTTGCTCTTCTGAAGAAAGCCCTTTAAATTGCTTCCACTTTTTCAATGTGGCTTGAAAAAATCGGGTGTAATACCAAGGCACCGTCACTCGTTGATCTAACTTTGGGCGAACAAAATCCAACAGCTCATCCGTAATAGGTAGACGATTAAAGTGCGCCTCCAAATAATTAGTAATACGCCCGCCTTCCGGCGCAATATTACTTTTCTCTGGTAAACCTACTCTTTTTTGCGGGTCAAAGTGCGGAAGAATCCGCTCGATACCACGATTAAACTCAATAGCCGCCATAAGACTTACTCTTTCACCCTATTTACAGCTGGGATAGCTCTTCACGTAATTGCCACATTTCATTAAATATCTGATGCAAATTCTCTGTGCCTAAACGCTCTGCGGGCAAAAAGGTAAATATTTTTAGGGTATTCTGTTCCGTAAGGCCAATATGCCATTGCCGCACTTGCCACTCCTCAGTATGGATCAAAGAAAATAAGCTGCGCCACAAAGCATCTAACACAACAGGCTCATAACTTCTTCGCACAAAACACAACAGCTCTTCTTCAACTACTTGAAAGCCAATAATATCGCCGTTACCACATTGCAGATGAATAGCGTGATCCTCTCCTTCGGGCAATAGATCATTAAAACCAAACCCTTGGCCAAAAGCCCGCAGAACCTCTAAAGTTACACTATTCACTATAGCCTTCTCCCAACGACGCGCCTCTGTCTTGTTAACATATCACTCCTCACCTTCTTCATTTTCACGATCTATGGTGATATCCAACGTTTTCTGAATTGTCTCCAGCGTCCTGGCCCTCTCACTATCACTACGAAAAATGCCAATAGGAATCAACCGCACAATACCTTTAATCCCCGTAATCAGGTTGATGCGCCCCGTCAAATGACGCAATCCTATCCGCTCAACAATTCGATCTAATTTTTTTTCTATGCCAGATTGAGTAATTGCACCATCAAACAATTCGATGACTCCCTCACTCAGCTCGTCTTGCGCCTGGCTGCTTAACAAATATTTCTTCTTTAATCTTAGATACAACACATCTGACTCATTATGTAATTGACCGAGGATACGAAGCTGATAAACATCGTTTAAAATAGCCATTAACTTCTCTCGAGCAATTGAAGTTCCCTCGGACTCCATATCAGCAACCAATGATTCCTCTAAAAAAGAACAAGATTTTTTAAATTTCTTCTTGCCAAATTTACGAATCACTTTTCTATAAATATCCCAGAGCGATGCATAATCCAGCACGCAATCTTTGTAGAGTTGGCGAAAATCGCCTAGCTGACTACGCTCGAATT
>CAXNEI010000179.1:0-3949 GCA_964201195.1 Gammaproteobacteria bacterium | reverse complement strand
TGATCAGTAATAATAATTTCTGAACTTACGGCTGGATGCTGTTCTGCAGCAACATGGGCTAATGCTTTGGCCACAGAATGCAAATTACCCATGCCGTAATCCAGCACAGCGATGCGCTGCTTCATTAGAGCACGCCTTTGGTCGACGGCACTTGATTGGTTCGCGGATCTCTCGCCATCGCCATACGCAATGCGCGACCACAGGCTTTGAAAATCGTCTCTGCCTGATGATGCGCATTCACGCCACGCAAATTATCGATATGCAAGGTTATCTGCGCATGATTCACTAAGCCTTGAAAAAATTCACGAAATAAATCCACATCAAAATCAGCAATCCGCGCTCGAGTAAACGCAGCATGCATAAACAAACCAGGACGACCCGATAAATCAACCACCACTCGAGAAAGCGCTTCATCTAACGGAACATAGGCATGGCCGTAGCGCAATAATCCTTGTTTATTACCCCAGGCTTTCGCAAACGCCTGACCTAAAGTAATCCCCACATCTTCGACCAAATGATGGGCATCAATATGCAAATCGCCTTGCCCTTGAATATCGATATCGATTAAACCATGACGGGCAATTTGCTCTAGCATGTGTTCGAGAAAAGGCACGCCTAAAGCTAAATTCACTTTTCCTTGCCCATCCAAATTAACACGCACCGTAATTTGAGTTTCTAAGGTGTTGCGTTGTACCTCAGCAATACGCGCGGAATTCTTCATCATACTTTCCTCACAGAAACAGGTCGCAAAACGGCCACTGTATTAGAAGTAGGCGCCTGTTGTAAATAGCGCACCAAATCTTCAATCACCATAGGTCGACCCAAATAATAGCCTTGCAAATAATCGCAGCCTATTTCTTTTAAACTTTCATATTCTTCTTCAGTTTCCACACCTTCAGCCACCACTTGTAAATTGAGGTGATGCGCCATTTTCACCACGCCAGCCGATAATTCTTTATTGCGCTGTGCTTCTTGATCGGAATGAGAAATTAAACTTTGATCTAATTTAATCGTATCAATGGGCAGCTGTTTTAAATGGGTAATGGAAGAAAATCCTGTCCCGTAATCATCCAGCGCCACCCGAATACCTTGTGCTTTTAATCGGCTGAGCTGGGTTTTGCAGGCATGAAAATGATTAATCGCTTGGCGTTCAGTAATTTCCAACATCACCAACTGCGGTGACAGCTGGATTTCTTCCAAGCAAGCCAGAAAATAACTGGCGAAATCTTCCCATAAAAATTGCCGCGCAGTGACATTAATACTTACCGTAGTCAAATGAAGTCCGCGAGCAGCCATATATTGAAAAGCCTGCCCGGCACATCGAGTGACAAATTCACAGAGCCTTTGATTAATTTCCAAATCATCTACGATAGAGAAAAACTCTTCGGGTGAAATATCTCGCAAGGAATGACTGTCCCAACGCAACAAAGCTTCTATACCCGATACCGCACCCGTGGCCACACTAAAAATAGGCTGGTAAACCACATAAAATTCTTGTTGTTTAAAAGCATTCGCTAAATAAGATTCAATCATCATCCGCTGATGATGCTTAGCCTCTAATTTTTTAGTATAAAAACTAATTTTTGGCGATGTTTCCTTCGATTCACTTAAGGCCATTTCTGCACAGCGTAATAAAGTTTCTATCCGCGAGATTTCAGGAAAGGTAGAAACACCCATGCGAGCCTGAATATGTAACTGATGTCCAGCAACAAAAATAATTTCCTTAATCGCAGCAATAATTTTTTTTGCCACTGCATAAGAGTGCACAACTTCCGCATTACATTCAGTCAATACGACAAATTCATCGCCACTCAAACGCGCAACCACATCATGATGAGGCACCACACCACGAATTCTTTTTGCTACCGCAATTAACACTTCATCGCCCACATTGTGTCCATAACAATCGTTAATTTGTTTAAAATTACACAGATCGATATACAGCAATGCGTATTTTTTCCCTGCCTGCAGAGCGGCTGCCAGAAAAGGTTCGACGGTTTGATAAAAGAAAAATCGATTGCCCAAAGTGGTGAGCATATCCGTATAGGCCAGTGTTTCTAATTGCGCATTTTTAATCGCCAATTCATCGCGCGCTTCGCTTAATTGAGATTCTAAAGCAGCAATCTGAGCATCCTTTTCTACCAACGCGTTTTTTGGCTTCACGGGTTGTTCCTCATGGATTTTATCCAGGGTGTGCCCTGAATTAATGACGCAGGAATTTGGGTTATTGCTGATACCGCTGCAGGACGCGAAGAAAAATCGCCATACAACAACAAATAGCGCTCCTGACCTTGCTGCTTAATGGTCATTAATTTGAGTTGTTTTACGCCTGAATTTTTATCCAACAGCGCCTGTATAGCAGCACGATTTTGACTGCTTAATAATTGGATGGAGTAATGTTCCTGGGGTTTTATTGCTGAAGTTTGAACATCCTCAGTAGGGCGTATTTCTGGCAGCGGTTTTTTTATAGCTACTTGCAGCGGCTTTTCCTTTACCGCTTCTTTGAGTACGGGCACTGCAACAGGAGAGACTTTCTCTTTAGGTAACGACTGAGTTACGGGCTGCGCAGGAATATCTACCGGCGGAATTGGCGCTGACACTGTCGGCGTCGATAGCAATGGCTTGTTAGCTGTTGGCTCACTGGTTTGTTTTGTTTGCTCCTGTTCTGCTTGCGCCATTATCTCTGTCCATTTTTTTTCAGCCGCAGGGCTCATAGCTAATAATTGAGGTGGAGCCGTTGAATCAACTGCTAAGCCATCATCACTACTGGGAACCACTGTCGTTACTGAATCCTGTGGCATTTTTTTTTCATGCTCATTGCGATACTCAGCGACAATCCAGGTTAGCCCTATGACTAAGCTCAACAAACCCAGCAGATGCCATAACGGCAAAGGGAAATAAGTGGTGATCCGTTGATGGAATGACATGGCTTTCCCTAAGCAGTTAATACTTGTTGTAATAAGTCGTGATCAAATTGATCAGTGACTATTGCTTGACCGCATCCCTGCAATAAAACTAAGCGCACTTTTTTATCCATGACTTTTTTATCCATGGACATCCAGCTGAACCACTGCTCTTGCGTCATTTCCGTGGGCGATTGAATAGGTAACCCCGCTTTGCTCAGCAAGGTTTTAATTCGCTGCAACCAAGACTCTTCTAACCAACCTTGCTTCACCGATAATTCAGCAGCCATTCGCATTCCAATAGCAACGGCTTCCCCATGTAGGTAAGTACCATATCCCAAGGCGCCTTCAATGGCATGCCCAAAAGTGTGTCCAAAATTAAGAATGGCTCTGATGCCTGATTCACGCTCATCGGACGCAACGATTTCTGCTTTAATTTCGCAAGAACGTCGTACTGCATGCATTAATGCCTCTTCATCTAATTGCAGCAATGCATCGATAGAGTTTTCAATCCACAGAAAAAAATCTTGATCGTAAATCAAACCGTATTTAATCACTTCCGCCAAACCAGCGGCTAATTCACGGGGCGGTAAAGTTTTTAACACCGCCAAATCAATCACCACACTCATGGGCTGGTAAAAAGCGCCGATCATATTTTTACCCAACGGATGATTGACGCCGGTTTTTCCTCCTACAGAAGAATCCACTTGCGCTAATAATGTGGTCGGCACTTGAATAAAAGGCACGCCTCGTTGATAAGTTGCTGCGGCAAAGCCAGTCATATCGCCTACTACACCACCACCCAAAGCGATCAAGGTAGTAGAACGATGTTGTTTTTTTTCTAGCAAGGCAGAATAAATTTTCTCAAGCGTAGCTAAATTTTTATGCTGTTCACCATCAGGCAAAATAACCACTTCACTTTCTACCGATAAATGCGCCAATGTTTTTTCCAGGGCAGCCAAGTATAAAGGCGCTACGCGTTCATTGGTGACTATCATTAACTGGCGACCCTGAATATAAGGCGCTAAACATTCTGCTTGTGATAA
>CAXNEI010000178.1:0-3974 GCA_964201195.1 Gammaproteobacteria bacterium | reverse complement strand
TGGCTGAACGCTTAGCTAATAGTGGCTTTGAGTTGACGCCTTTAACTTTTGGCTCAGTAACAAATTTATGGGCACGCCGGGGTAATCAAGGGCCGTTATTAGTTTTTGCCGGACACACAGATGTAGTGCCGCCTGGCCCATTGGAAGCTTGGGATACACCACCTTTTACACCGACCATTAAAGACGGCTATTTATATGGTCGTGGCGCTGCGGACATGAAAGGCAGCTTGGCGGCGATGGTTATTGCCTGTGAAAACTTTGTTAAAAAACATCCGCAGCATCAAGGCTCCATCGGATTTTTAATTACTAGCGATGAGGAAGGCGAAGCCACTAACGGTACAGTCAAAGTGGTGGAGTATTTACGCCAACAGAAAATTCAGTTGGACTACTGCATTGTGGGCGAACCTTCCAGTCAACACCAAGTGGGCGACACGATTAAAAATGGTCGTCGTGGTTCTATTAATGCCTGGTTAACCATCAAAGGCAAACAGGGTCACGTGGCTTATCCGCAGCTCGCTAAAAATCCTATGCACTTGGCATTGCCTGCTTTAGATGAATTAAAAAATTATGTATGGGATCAAGGCAATGCATTTTTCCCTGCTACCTCTTTGCAGTTAACAAGAATTCAATCAGGCACTGGCACTACCAACGTCATTCCAGGCCAATTAGAAGCGCAATTTAATTTACGCTTTTCTACTGAAACTTCTGTAGAAAAAATCAAACAAGTGACTGAAACAATTTTACGCAAACACCAATTAGACTATGAATTAATTTGGCAATTAAGCGGTGAATGTTTCTTTACTCCGCCAGGAGATTTAGTCGATGCAGCGAAAAAATCGGTGGAAAAAGTCGTGGGTATTACAGCTGAATTATCCACTTCCGGTGGCACTTCTGATGGTCGCTTTATTGCACCTCTGGGCGCACAAGTGGTGGAACTTGGCCCCGTGAATGCAACTATTCATCAAGTGAATGAGTGTGTAGCAGCAAAAGATTTAGTGAATTTAGCAGCAATTTATGAAGAAATTCTGATGGCGTTAATTTTATAACCGAGATAAGGATAACGGCGGAAAATCTAATAGTCTTTGCCACTCATCAAATACTGATTTCAATTGAGCTACCACATGCTTGGCGCGCCAGCCCTGCAATCGAGCAGGGAAAGAAGTAGCCTCTGCCTTGCCTGACAGCCAAGCAACAATTAACAGTTTCAGCAATGGCTCACTGCATACCAATGATTTATGCAAATTCAACTCTTTTGCTATAGCCTCTTTTTTATCTTTTAACAATTTCATGAGATTTCGCATTTTCTCTTGCGTAAAATCTAAATCGCTAGGGCCTTTATTTGCCGGAGTTTCCTTGCAAAGACTTTGACAATCTTCTAGCGCCCAGGCCAATCGATCTGTACCTTTTAGCTGTTCTAATAATTTTTCATAACAGGCAGATAAATGTTTTACATCTTCTGCCGCATACTCCTTTTGTTTTTCTGTTAGTGGTCTTTTAGACCAATCACTTAACGTTTCTGTTTTCGTCAACTGGATACCCAATAGTTCTTTAACGAGATCCTTATAACTAAGCTGTGCGCCAAAATTGGCGTAGGCTGCTAGCACTTGAATATCCACAATATTATTCGCTGCTCTGTGGAGATGCTCTATATCTGCTCGACAAGCATGAAATATTTTTATTGTTTTTTCGGACTTTAAAATAGAAAAAAATGGCGTTAAATCTCCTACAGATTTTGAATCAATAAGCCATGCGCTTTCCTGACAACTCACTTGAATGAGACAAAGTTCTTTGCTTTTAAATTCTGTATCTATGCCTATTTCAGGCTGACATCTAAGATAACAACATAATTCTTTAAATGCGCTATGGATTTCAATCAGCGGCCAATCAATAGGTTTTGATGATGGACTGCGCATAGATCTAGCAACAAATACTTTTGGCTGAGGGCAACTCTCTGGAGAAAAACTGTGCAAAGGAAAAAACTCCTCTGCTTGTACACTCCACGGCTGAACTAATACTCTCTCGCGGGCTACTTCACTCACAACTTTACTACTTTCTGACTAACTGGTTGATCAAAAATTTAATCCTCCTTAATTAAATTGAAGGTGCGGAGTGTATAGAGAAATAAAAGTGTGAAGCAAGGGAATTCAAAGGAAAATATTTTTATTAAGGTAAGGGAATATTAATAATAATTAATGATGGGCAGGCACCCCGTTCGGGCTGAGCTTGTCGAAGCCCCATCCTATACCCCTTTTTTTGCCCTTCGACAAGCTCAGGGCGAACGGGCCTATTACAACACCTAAATACTCAAGGCCGATCATCGAGTTCTTCAACAGAAGTTTCCAGAAAATCTTCATGGGTTACTTTCATTAGCAGCAAGAAAGCTGCTACGACATAAATGGAGGAATAGGTACCCACCACAATGCCTAGCACTAGCGCTAAAGACATACCGAATAATTGTTCGCCGCCTAACACTAAAAAAGCAACCAAAGAGAGGAAGGTTAACAGCGAAGTAATCATAGTACGACTTAACGTTTGATTTAATGAGGCATTAATAATCGCTATGGGGCTATGCTCTGGCATCAAACGGAAATTTTCTCGAATGCGATCGGCAACCACAATGGTGTCATTCAACGAATAACCAATCACTGCCAATACAGCCGCAAGCACATTCAAATCAAAGGGGATTTTAAAAATTGAAAAAATACCGACAACAACCAAAGTGTCATGCAATAAGGCAATTAAAGTCCCGGCAGCAAATTTCCATTTGAATCGAAAACTGACGAACACACACATACAAAGCAAAGCCAATAATACCGCCGCACTGCTTTGCTCTTTTAATTCTGCGCCCACTTGCGGGCCAATAAATTCCACTCGTTTTAATGTAATCGCACTCTTACTAATCGATTGTAAGTGCGCTACCACTCGCTGACCTAAATGGGTTTTATCTTCTGCTTTGAGCTGATCTTGCGGTGGAATACGCACTAGTATTTCTGTAGCGCCACCAAAATGCTGCACACGAGCGCCTTTATAACCGGTGTTTTCTAATAAATCCCGGATGGGTTCTAATTCCACTGCAGTAGGATAACTGACTTCCACTAAGGTACCGCCGGTAAATTCCAAACCAAAATTCAATGAATGAATAACCAGTGAAACGACTGCAAACAACATAAATACTATGGACAAAACTGCGGATGGCTTGCGCCATTTCATGAAATCAATATTTAACGTAGAAAAATTCATAACAACACTCTTTATACTTTTAAGGTTTCTAAAACACGACCACCATAAATCCAATTCACAATGGCGCGCGTACCTGTCACCGCAGTAAACATGGAAGCGACAATACCGATAGATAAAGTCACCGCAAAACCTTTCACCGGCCCAGAACCCAGCGCGAATAAAATAATTGCTACCGCTAAGGCCGCTAAGTTAGCATCAAGAATTGTTACTAAAGCGCGCTGATATCCAGATTCAATAGCTAAATGCGGCAAGGTACCCATGCGTAATTCTTCTCGAATACGCTCGTTAATTAATACGTTGGCATCTACCGCCATACCAATGGTCAGCGCAATCCCCGCCATCCCAGGTAAAGTAAGGGTGGCGCCAGGAATTAAGGACATCACAGCAACCAGAATTACTAGGTTACCGAATAAAGCGATGCTAGCAAAAACACCCACCCAGCGATAATAGCCGATCAAAAATAACACCACTAAAAGAAAACCAGCGAGTGCGGAATTAAAGCCATCTTGAATATTTTTCTTACCTAAACTCGGCCCTAAAGTATGTTCTTCCACAAAATACATGGGCGCTGCTAATGCACCAGCACGTAATAATAAAGCTAATTCAGAACCTTCTGCAGGGCCGTCTAAACCGGTAATGCGAAAACTAGAACTTAATGCATCACGCACTGTGGCCACATTAATTAAATATTTTTCTTCGCTGGGCTGCGGCACTTTCACCATTTTGCCATCCAC
>CAXNEI010000177.1:0-3989 GCA_964201195.1 Gammaproteobacteria bacterium | reverse complement strand
CAACGGCAATATTATTATTGATGTGGAAGGTTTATCTATTGCTCAACCCAAACACCTGGAAGAAACCCTAAATAATATTGCTGGTGTGGTCACGGTAGGATTATTTGCCAACCGACCTGCGGATGTAGTGTTAGTGGGATCAGAACAAGGCGTTGTTAAAAGAGAGAGATAAATCATGACTCAGATTTTCACCCGCGGAAATTACCCTCGCACTCGATTGCGTCGGATGCGCACCGCAGCTTTTAGTCGTCATTGGTTGGAAGAAACTCAATTACGTCCACAGGATTTTATCTATCCGGTTTTTATTGTAGAAGGCACGCAACAACGTCAACCGATTGCAAGTATGCCAGGCATTGAACGCTTGAGTATTGATGAATTATTAAAAGAGGCGCCTCAATGGCAGAAACTTGGTATTAGCGCTATCGCCCTCTTCCCCGTCATTCCTGTTGAATTAAAATCTGCGCAAGGTGAAGAAGCCTTTAATCCAAAAGGTCTGGTTCCCCGCGCAGTAGAAGCATTAAAGCGTGCGATACCCGAACTCGGTGTCATTACCGATATTGCCTTGGATCCTTACACAGCCCACGGTCAAGACGGCTTAATTAATGACAGCGGTTATGTAGTCAATGATCCGACCATTGAAGTCTTAGTCAAACAAGCTTTATGTCATGCCACAGCTGGCGCTGATGTGGTAGCACCGTCGGATATGATGGATGGCCGCATCGGTGCAATTCGTATGGCGTTAGAAGAGCAAGGCTTTGTGAACACGCAAATTCTCTCCTACGCCGCTAAATATGCTTCTCATTATTACGGGCCTTTTCGTACTGCAGTGGGCTCTGCATCAGCATTAGGTCAAGGTGACAAAAAAACCTATCAAATGACACCGGCTAACCGTCAAGAAGCCTTACAAGAAGTCGCCCTCGATTTGCAAGAAGGGGCGGACATGGTGATGGTAAAACCGGGCATGCCTTATTTAGATATCGTCACCCAAGTAAAAACTGAATTTGGTGTACCCACTTTGGTCTATCAAGTCAGCGGTGAATATGCGATGCATCAAGCAGCCATTCAACAAGGTTGGTTATCGCAGGAAACCATTCTGGAATCTTTGGTCTGCATGAAACGTGCAGGTGCTGACGGAATTTTCACATACTTTGCGATAACTGCTGCTCAGATGCTAGGCTAAAATATGCTCGTTACATTTTTTCAAACTCCCCCTAACCCCCTCTTCATCTGAAGAGGGGGGAAATAAAAGCGAAAACCCCCTCTTTTTTAAAGAGGGGGCAGGGGGAGTTAAAACACACAAATTAACTAACCTGGCTAAATCTTTATGTATTCGCCTTCTGACCCTGACAATGTATTCCCACTACTTCAAGATTCTCTACCAGCGCCGGTACCGATCAATTTGAAGGATCCGCGCTATTATCTCAACCGCGAATTAAGCTTATTGCAGTTTCATTTGCGCGTCCTTGAGCAAGCAAAAGATGAATCCATCCCTTTATTAGAACGGCTCAAATTCTTATTAATTTTCAGCAATAATCTCGATGAGTTTTTTGAAATTCGCGTAGCAGGATTAAAACAACAAATTCGCCATGAATTACCCAAAGTGGCTGCCGATGGTTTATTACCCCAAGAAGTGCTAAAAACCATCAGCGATACCTGCCATCAAGCAGTAGATGAACAATATCGGATTTTAAATCAAATATTATTTCCCGCATTAGTCGCAGAAGGCGTGCGATTTTTGCGTCGTAGCGAATGGACACCGGCTCAATCAGAATGGGCCAGGCAATATTTCAAAGAACAAATTTTACCGGTAGTCAGTCCATTAGGATTAGACCCTGCCCATCCCTTCCCTCGCATTGCCAATAAAAGTTTAAACTTTATTGTCCTGCTTGAAGGTCGCGATGCCTTTGGTCGCCAAAGCGGATTAGCAGTGATTCCTGCGCCAAGATCATTACCACGTATTATTCAATTTCCGGAGAACATCAGCGCACCCGGATTTAATTTCGCTTTTTTATCTTCAATGATTCACGCCCATGCAGAAGAATTATTTCCTGGCATGACAGTAAAAGGCAGCTATCAATTTCGCCTGACGCGAAATGCGGATTTGCATGTTAATGAAGATGTAGTCGACGATTTAGCCTTGGCCTTAAAAGGTGAATTATTATCCCGTCGCTATGGCGATGAAGTCCGCTTGGAAGTAGCCGACAATTGCCCCGATGAATTAGTTAACTTCCTATTAAAAAAATTCAAGCTGAATACCAGTGAGCTTTACAAAGTCAGCGGCATGGTTAACTTAGCCCGCTTATTTGCAGTGACTCAGTTAGATATTCCGCAGTTAAAATATCAAGGATTTACACCCGGGGTACCACGCAGCTTAAAAACTCAAGACCCTATTTTCGATGCCATTGCAAAAAAAGATATTTTATTGCATCACCCCTATGAATCTTTCCGTCCGGTGATTGATTTTATTAAACAGGCTGCGCGCGATCCTAAAGTACTAGCGATTAAACAAACACTCTATCGCATTGGTGCAAATTCTGAAATTATGGATTTACTGGTGGAAGCAGCGCGCAATGGTAAAGAAGTCACTGCAATTATTGAATTACGCGCACGCTTTGATGAAGCGAGCAATTTAGAAGGTGCCGCGCGTTTGCAAAGTGCGGGCGCTATTGTGGCCTATGGTATCGTAGGCTATAAAACTCACTCAAAAATGACATTGGTCGTTCGTCGAGAAACCAGCGGCCAACTCAAACGTTATGTACATTTAGGCACGGGTAATTATCACGCAGAAAATGCCCGCATTTATACCGACATTAGTTTATTGAGCGCTGATGAACAACTAGGTGAAGATACCCATAAATTATTTTTGCAAATGACCGGCATGGGCAAAGCAGCGAAATTAAAACGATTATTACATGCACCCTTCACTTTACATGCACGATTAATGGAGTTGATCGAACAAGAACGCCAAAATGCACTGGCAGGAAAACCAGCACGCATTATGGCAAAACTCAATGCGCTCACGGAAACTCAATTGATTGAAGCGCTCTACCGCGCGTCACAAGCGGGTGTAGAAATTCAACTAATTGTGCGCGGCATGTGCTGCTTAAAGCCTGGCATTCCTGGCGTATCCGACAATATTCATGTGCGCTCTATCGTCGGTCGATTTCTTGAACATTCCCGCATTTATTATTTTCACAACAACGATGATCCTTATGTTTTTTGCTCCAGCGCCGATTGGATGGAACGCAATTTATTTCATCGATTAGAAACCTGCTTCCCTATCGATGCACCACAGTTAAAACAACGCATTACTGAGGAAGGATTAAAAGTTTTCTTAAATGATAATCAACAAAGTTGGCTGCTCGACAGTCAAGGTTGTTATCATCTCAATCGTATTCAAAATGAAGAAGTCTATATGGCGCAATTAAAATTATTGCAAGCGTTGAGTAGTTAGCGACAAATTTAATCCCACCATCGCTAAATAATTTTTTTCCTGCTCCAAATCTGCTGCAGTCAAAGGATTATTAGCGAGCCAAGTGCGACTTATTTTTAACCCAATATCTCTACCACTGACCTTGAATTCCAACGCAGGCAAAGCAATAGCTGATCGGGCATGATGAAATAGCGCAGCTAATCGCATAATTAAGGTTAATAATATTGCCGGTCTATACCACGCTGCTGGCAACTCATTAAATACCTGCACATCAACTTTACGTCTATGACATCGCACTAACACCGCCATAATTTGTTGCTCCTGCCGAGAAAATCCGGGCAAATCCGCATAACGAATTAAATAGGCGCCATGTTTATGAAAAGCCGTATGCGAAACCGCTAAACCTATTTCATGTAAATAGGCGGCGCGCACTAACAGATCACGAAAAGTCGACGCCTGTAGGCGCCAAGCCTGTTTTACCGAATCAAAAATACTTAAGGCCGTTTGCGAAACACGCTCCGCTTGCTCCACTTCAATTTGATAGCGTTTGATTAAG
>CAXNEI010000176.1:0-3992 GCA_964201195.1 Gammaproteobacteria bacterium | reverse complement strand
CGCTTGGTCATTTGGGTGGGCTGCGTGACAAAAGCGCGATCTCGAATACTCAAGTAATCAGAGATATTGCGCACATGAGAAGCAATCATATTATTAGCAATATTCGCCGCTGCTAAAAAGCTTTGATATTCTTCACCTTCCAATTCATCAATCACTTGATAAAAACTACTGACCGTCGAAGTCAAATCAAGAATATGACTGCCAGACAGTGAAATTAGCTCTTCACGAAACTGATCTTGATTTTCCAAATCAGAATACAATCGCTTAATTTGGCTGTTATACATGTATTCGTCGTGGACTAATACCGCACTTTTAATGGTGTCGAGAAAGTCTGCCACCTGCCAAGGTTTATTGCAGTAAGCCATAACCTGGCCTTTATTAATCGCTGCCTTGGCAATCGCTAATTCCGAACCTGCGGTACTCATGATACGACTGATGTGCGGCCAACGACGCAAAATGACTTGCAATAGCTCTATGCCATTTTGGTCGGGCATGTTGTAGTCAATAATCACCACAGAAATTTCTTGATGATGCTTCTCTAATAGCTCTAAGGCTTCCGCTCCGCCCAGTGCTTCCAACACGCGACAGGATTCTGAAGACATAATGTCCCTGAACAGCTCAACGTACCCTATCTCGTCATCAACGAATAACAACGTACGCCCACTCAAAAGTGCAATCTCATTCATGCCTGGTAGCTTCCCCTGCCCGATATATAAAGGCAGCAACAATAAAGGCCAATAACAAAAACCTCGATCAAACTTACATCACGTTAAAGAACAGACTAGCTGAAGGGCTGCTTTCTGGCTACAATCCCCAACCGAGTTCTATTCGGCACATTTGAATTTAAGGAATTGAGGTCCACCATGGCAAGCACGACAAAAGGCAAAACCAGCGTAGCGAAGAGCAAAACCGCTACCCCATCCAAAAAGGCTGCGGCAGCTGACGCACCCAGGGAAGATCAAACAACAGACCAAAAGTTTTTGCCCTACCAAGTGGATAAAGAAGAAGGCTACATGAGCGCGGCCCAGCGCGATCATTTTCGTCGCATTCTTAACCAGTGGAAACTGGAATTGATGGAAGAAGTAGATCGCACCGTGCATCATATGAAAGATGAATCGGCCAATTTACCGGATCCTGCTGATCGCGCATCGCAAGAAGAAGAGTTTAGCTTTGAACTGCGCACCCGTGACCGCGAACGTAAATTAATCAAAAAAATTGAGGAAGCCCTCGAAGCGATTGATCATCAAGAATATGGTTACTGCGAAGCCTGCGGCGTAGAAATTGGTATTCGTCGATTAGAAGCCAGACCGACAGCTACCTTATGCATCGACTGTAAAACCCTCGATGAGATCAAGGAAAAGCAAACCAAAGGTTAATGAATTCTGCTCATTGCCCGTTGAATAATTTGTTGATGTAATCCCCCCTCGTTCGCATTACACTGTGGCCCGTTTTTACAGGGCCACGTTGCGCCGTTGTTTCCTTACAGGAGTTTTCCTATGGCTGAATATGCTGTTTTCACTTCCGAATCCGTGTCCGAAGGACATCCCGATAAAATTGCTGACCAAATTTCCGATGCGGTATTAGATGCGATTTTAACGCAGGATATTGATGCGCGTGTTGCTTGCGAAACTTTAATTAAAACCGGCATGGTGTTAGTGGCTGGTGAAGTCACCACTTCTGCTTGGGTAGACCTCGAAGCCATAGTGCGTAACGTGGTCAATGAAATTGGTTATACCAGCTCACACATGGGTTTCGACGGTGATTCTTGTGCGGTGATCAATGCTATTGGCAAACAATCGCCCGATATCGCCATGGGCGTCGACGAAACCAAAGATCACGAACAAGGCGCCGGTGACCAAGGCTTAATGTTTGGTTATGCCAGCAATGAAACCGATGTATTAATGCCTGCGCCCATTACTTATGCCCATCGCTTAATGAAACGTCAAAGCGAAGTCCGTAAAAACGGCACACTTTCCTTCCTACGTCCTGATGCAAAAAGCCAAGTGACTTTCCGTTATGATGCTCAAGGCAAACCTTGCGCCATTGATGCTGTGGTTATTTCCACTCAACATTCAGCGGATGTCAGCGCAGAAACTTTGCGTGAAGGCGTGATGGAAGAAATCATCAAGCCAGTTTTACCTGCGCAATGGTTATCTAACTCTACCCGTTATTTTATTAACCCCACGGGCCAATTTATTATTGGCGGACCTATGGGCGATTGCGGCTTAACCGGACGTAAAATTATTGTCGACACTTACGGCGGCATGGCCCGTCACGGTGGCGGCGCATTCTCCGGTAAAGATCCTTCCAAAGTGGATCGTTCCGCAGCTTATGCTGGTCGTTATGTGGCAAAAAATATCGTCGCTGCGGGCTTAGCAGATCGCTGTGAAATCCAAGTGTCCTATGCCATTGGCGTAGCAGAACCTACTTCTATTAGCGTGAATACTTTTGGCACCGGTAAATTACCCGATAGTAAAATTGTGGAATTAGTCCGTGAGCATTTTGATCTACGCCCCAGAGGTTTAATTAAAATGCTGAATTTAAAACGTCCTATTTACCAAGCTACTGCGAGCTATGGTCACTTCGGTCGAACAGAACCCAATTTCACTTGGGAAAGAACCGACAAAGCAGCAGCTCTACAAGCCAGTGCTGGCGTTGAAGTGGCGACGGCTTAAATCAAAAACTCACAAGGAATTCCTCATGACCGACTACAAAGTTGCCGACATCACTCTTGCTGATTGGGGTCGTCGCGAAATTAATATCGCCGAAACCGAAATGCCTGCATTAATGGCGCTACGCACTCAATACGGCAAACAAAAACCGTTAGCCGATGCGCGCGTTATTGGCTGTATCCATATGACCATTCAAACTGCGGTATTAATTGAAACGCTAATTGAACTCGGCGCTGAAGTGCGCTGGTCGTCTTGCAATATTTTCTCTACCCAAGATCACGCTGCCGCTGCCATCGCTGCAAGCGGCGTTGCAGTTTATGCGTGGAAAGGTCAAACCTTAGAAGAAGCCGACTGGTGTATTGAACAAACTATCTTAAAAGACGGCAAAGCTTGGAACGCCAACATGCTGTTAGATGACGGCGGCGATTTAACTTCCATGGTGCATGATAAATTCCCGCAAATGCTGGAACAAATTCACGGCATCACCGAAGAAACCACCACTGGCGTTCATCGCTTATATGAAATGTTAAAAGCTGGCTCATTAAAAGTGCCTGCAATTAACGTGAATGATTCTGTCACCAAATCAAAAAACGATAATAAATACGGTTGTCGCCATAGTTTAAACGATGCAATTAAACGCGGCACCGATCATTTACTTGCCGGCAAAAAAGCTTTAGTCATGGGTTACGGCGATGTGGGCAAGGGCTCTGCATTAAGTTTGCGCCAAGAAGGCATGATCGTAAAAATCAGCGAAGTAGATCCCATCTGCGCCATGCAAGCTTGCATGGACGGCTTTGAAGTGGTTTCTGTGTATAACAAAGGCATTAACACGGGCGCATTGGCCGACATTAATCATACCCTGCTAAAAAATACCGATCTTTTAGTAACCGCTACCGGCAATATTGATGTCTGCGATAGAAACGTTTTACAAACATTAAAATCCGGCGCTGTCGTTTGCAACATTGGCCACTTCGATAATGAAATTGATACCGCTTTCATGCGTAAAAATTGGGAATGGGAAGAAATCAAACCCCAAGTGCATAAAGTCTATCGCGACTGCGCTGCCAACGATCATTTATTATTATTATCCGAAGGTCGCTTAGTGAATTTAGGCAACGCGACAGGTCACCCTTCTCGCATTATGGATGGCTCCTTCGCCAACCAAGTGTTAGCACAAATTTATTTATATGGCCGCAAATTCGCTTCTTTATCTGCGGATGAAAAAGCCAAAAATCTCGTCATTGAAGTGCTACCGAAAAAACTCGACGAAGAAGTAGCGCGACACATGGTAGAAGGTTTTAATGGCGTCATTACCCAACT
>CAXNEI010000175.1:0-3993 GCA_964201195.1 Gammaproteobacteria bacterium | reverse complement strand
GGTTTGGGGCGCGCTGGTTATGTAGGTCAAAGTAATCCAGGTGTCGTCACTAAAATTAGTGAGGACGGCGAAATTTTAGTGCATAGCCCTTGCACCATGATGGGTTATTACAAAGAGCCAGAAAAAACGGCTGAAGTGATGACGCCCGATGGATTTTTACGTACCGGAGATAAGGGTGAAATTGATCCACAAGGTCGATTGAAAATTACTGGGCGAGCGAAGGAAATTTTTAAAACCAGCAAAGGTAAATATGTAGCGCCTTCGCCCATAGAAAGCTATTTGTTAGCTAATACTAAAATTGAGCAAGTCTGTGTGATGGGTGAAGCCATGCCGCAACCTATCGCTTTATTAATGTTGTCAGAAACAACCTTAAAAGAAATCGAAGATCCTTATAAAAAATCCAAATTTATTCAAGATTTAGAAAACTGGCGCAAAGAAGTGAATGGCAAAATTGATGCTCATGAGCGCTTGAAAACTCTCGTAGTGGTGAAAGAAGCCTGGACGGTAGAAAATAATATTCTAACGCCTACCTTAAAAATTAAGCGCAATGTATTAGAAGCCCATTATCAGGTAAAAGCTGAGGCTTGGTTTTCTTCAAAACAAAGTGTGGTGTGGGAAGATTGAGTAGGGGCACGGCATGCCGTGCCCCTACAAAAAATAAAGAGCGAGCGATTTTTTAAATGTCAGTAGTTATAGAAAAAACTTTTACGCTCTCTGGCTATAAAGTAACGGCAAAATATTGGAATCGAGCGAAAGCACAGTGCGTTATTGCTCTGCATGGTTGGTTAGATAACGCTGCTTCCTTCGATTTATTAGCGCCGCTATTGCCTGAATGCAATATTTTAGCGTTAGATTTAGTCGGTCATGGTCGCAGCGATCACAAGCCATTAGGCTCGCATTATTATTTGGCGGATAACGTCATTGATGTGATGGAAGTAGCTGATGCCATGGGTTGGCAGCAATTTACTTTGTTGGGGCATTCCATGGGTGCAGCAGTGGCCGGTCTTGTAGCCGCTGCCTTGCCTGATCGAGTAGAGCAATTAATTCTCATCGATGGCTTAGGTCCTTTATCTTCACCGCCAGAAAAAGCCGGGCATTTACTCAAAGAATCAGTCAAACAACACATCGCTCATAGCAGCAAAAAAATGCCGCGTTATGCCTCGATAGAAGCCGCTGTGCAGGCCCGCGCGGAAGGATTAAATAAACTGACTTTACCTGCAGCGCGATTATTGTGTGAACGCGGATTAATTGTTTTTCCTAATGGTGAATATACTTGGTCCACCGATCCTCGTTTGCGTCACACCTCCGCAATGCGTTTCACTGAACCACAAGTATTGAATTTATTATCAGAAGTCGAATGCCGTTGCTTGTTAGTGCAAGCACAAGATTCTATTTTTAATGATTTCAGTGAAATGGGTTTTGCTCAGCGAGCGCAGCAGCTCAAAAATGCAACTCATCATATTGCACCCGGCGGGCATCATTTGCATGTGGAAGCAGAGCATGTCGATAAAGTTGCGGAGCTGATTTTGGATTGGCTAAAGTGATTCCGTTCGCCCTGAGCTTGTCGAAGGGTATATTAAGATAGGTTTCGACAGGCTCAACCCGAACGGTTTTTCTCTAGTTACCGTTTTGTCGTTTCAATCACTGCGCCACCCAAACAAATATCACCTTGATAAAAAACCACTGATTGCCCTGGTGTCACGGCCCATTGCGGTTCATCGAAAGTGACTATGAAGTGAGAATCTTGTTGTGTTACAACACAAGCTTGATCCGCTTGACGATAACGCACTTTGGCTTTGCAGTGCAGTGGCAAGGTGGGTATCTCACTAATCCAATGCACAGCGCCGGTGGTTAATTGGTTGCAAAATAGCGCAGGGTGATCGTGTCCTTGCGCCACGGTCAATTGATTGTTAGCACACTCTTTCGCAACCACATACCAAGGTAATTCTTCTCGTTTTGCGACACCACCAATGCCTAAGCCTTGCCGTTGACCTAGGGTGTGATACATCAGGCCTTGATGTTCACCCAGCAAAATACCATCCGCCGAACGAATAGGTCCGGGTTGCGCAGGCAAATAAGTTTGTAAGAAATCTTTAAAGCGGCGCTCACCAATAAAACAGATGCCGGTGCTGTCTTTTTTTGCATGATTGGCAAAACCTTGTTGCTCAGCAATTGTTCTGACTTCAGCTTTATGTAATTTGCCTAAAGGAAATAAACAGTGCGCTAATTGAATTCCAGCTACGGCATGCAAAAAATAACTTTGATCTTTTTGTGAATCCACGCTTTTGCAGAGTTGCGCTGAATTTTGAATGGCAGAGGGAAGCGTTTGTGCATAGTGTCCGGTAGCAATAAAATCAGCATTCAATAATTTTTTCGCATATTCAAGGAAGGCTTTAAATTTAATTTCTTTGTTGCAAAGTATATCGGGATTTGGTGTGCGACCGGCTTTGTATTCTGCTAGAAAATACTCAAAGACATGATCCCAATATTCTGCTGCAAAATTAGCTTGATGTAGATGAATACCTAACCGATCAGCCACTTGTTGTGCATCAGCTAAATCTTGGCGTGCAGTGCAGTATTCCGTGCCGTCATCTTCCTCCCAATTTTTCATGAACAAGCCTTCGACTTCATAGCCTTGTTGCAGTAATAGATAAGCTGCTACGGAGGAATCTACGCCGCCAGACATGCCGACAATAACTTTTACTTTATGCTTCATTATGCAAATCTATGGTCATACACGGTGGTGAGTGGATAACATTGGCCAGCCAAATAATCTTCAATGCATTTCAACACTAAGGGGCTGCGTAATTGCGCTTGGCGCTGTAGTAATTCATCAACGGTAAGCCACAGAGGTTGAATAATTTCTTTATCGAGCACCGCATTTTCTATGGCTGCCAGTGGCTTTGCCGCAAAGCATAAGCGTAAATAAGTCACTTGATTATGCGGTGCAGTATAAAAATAAACCCCGACTAAATGGGTTAATTCTACCTGCCAACCGGTTTCCTCCATGGTTTCGCGGCAAGCAGCTTCCAGCGCATGCTCACCTATTTCTACGTGACCTGCGGGTTGATTGAGAACAATTTGATCACCTACTTTTTCTTCCACTAATAAGAAGCGGCCTTGCTGTTCAACAATAGTGGCTACCGTAATATGGGGTGTGAAATACATACTATCTATCTCGATCCTGCTGAAGAAAAGGCCGCATGTTACTATTTTTTTAATTTGCTGACTACGTAAGTCGCTACAGATGATAGAATGTCTAAGAGTGAAATTATTTTTCGATAGCGTGGAGGCGTTTGCAGCAATATGGGATATCAAAAGATCATTGTTCCCAAAGACGGTGATAAAGTTTCGGTCAATGCAGATTTATCGTTAAATGTGCCCAACCACCCCATCATTCCTTTTATTGAAGGCGACGGTATTGGCGTGGATATTACGCCAGTGATGCGCAAAGTAGTGGATGCAGCGGTAGAAATTGCCTACGGCGTACGACGTTCAATTGCTTGGATGGAAATTTACTGCGGTGAAAAAGCCACCAAATTATACGGTGCCGATGAATGGTTGCCGCAAGAAACGCTGGAATGTTTGCGAGAATATCAAGTTGGAATTAAAGGGCCTCTAACTACTCCCGTAGGTGGCGGTATTCGTTCTTTAAATGTGGCGCTGCGCCAAGAATTAGATTTATATGTGTGTATGCGGCCGGTGCGTTGGTTTAAAGGGGTGCCGAGCCCAGTAGTGTGCCCAGAAAAAACCGATATGGTGATTTTCCGTGAAAATTCTGAAGATATTTATGCTGGCATTGAATGGAAAGCAGATAGTCCGGAAGCAAAAAAATTAATTCACTTTCTTAAAACAGAAATGAAAGTTACCAAAATTCGTTTTTCCGATGATTGTGGTATCGGTATTAAACCTGTTTCTAAAGAAGGCAGCCAGCGATTAGTGCGTAAAGCTATTCAGTATGCCATAGAGAATCAGCGTGACTCAGTCACTCTG
>CAXNEI010000174.1:0-3998 GCA_964201195.1 Gammaproteobacteria bacterium | reverse complement strand
CTGTGGGATGAAGTAAAAGATAAAATTCATCAAAGCGGACAAAGTTTATCTGGTGGTCAACAACAACGTTTGTGTATCGCTCGCGGCGTCGCAGTACGCCCTGAAGTTTTATTATTAGATGAACCCTGCTCTGCGCTCGATCCGATTTCAACCTTAAAAGTAGAAGAATTAATTAACGAATTAAAAACCGAATACACTATCATTATGGTGACGCATAATATGCAGCAAGCTGCGCGGGTTTCCGATTACACGGCTTATATGTATTTAGGCGAGCTAATTGAATTTGGCGAAACCAATAAAATATTCACCACGCCCTCAAAACAAGCAACAGAAGATTATATTACCGGTAAATTTGGATAAACAAACTATGACCACTAACACGCCCGCTACTCATCCCGACGATAAAATTCCAGAACCACAAGGTGAATTAGCCTTACAAACTATTGCTATGCCAAGAGATGCGAATGCTTATGGCGATATCTTTGGTGGCTGGCTGGTGTCACAAATGGATTTAGCTGCTGGTGTGATTGCGCACAAAACCGCAAAAGGCAGAGTTGCTACTGTGGCTATTGAAAACATGGTGTTCATTGCACCGGTGAGCGTGGGCTCTACCGTTTCTTGTTATGCAAAATTACTCAGCATTGGCCGCAGCTCGATGAAAATTCATATAGAAGTCTGGGCTTGCGAAGCGGTTTCTGATTATTGCGTTAAAGTGGGCGATGGTATTTTTACTTTTGTCGCTATTGATGCGAATCGTCGCACTCGTCCGGTGCCGAAATAAACTCAATTTATATTAAAATCGTCACGAGCGAAGCCAAGACGCGGCGAAAATTGGCGAAAAAGCGAAATGTATAAATAATACCTGAGCATTTTGAGCCAATTTTCAACAAAGTATTGGCGAGCGCAGTAGATTTTAGCCAATTAAATCCAACTGCGCGTACTCTAGCATCAACCACTTAGTCCCTTCACGACTAAAAGACACTTGCGCTCGCGTTTGCGCGCCTTGCCCTTCACAGCGCAATACCACACCTTCTCCAAATACTGGATGGCGCACTCGCTTACCTAATAAACTATTTTTAGTCGCCACAAATGCATTCGCTGGCCGACGAAAAGAAGCGGAAGGCGAAGACGCCCCCATCCGAACTTCCTCAATTAATTCCGAAGGGATTTCTCGCACAAATCGCGACACATGATGATATTTTTCTTCGCCATAAATGCGCCGAGTTTCCGCATGACTCATAATTAATAATTTCATCGCCCGCGTAATACCCACATAACACAAACGACGCTCTTCCTCCAAACGATCAGGATCCTCTGACGACATTTGATGAGGAAATAAACCTTCTTCCATGCCCGCTAAAAATACCACCGGAAATTCTAAACCCTTGGCCGAATGCAACGTCATTAATTGCACCGCATCTTCATGTTTTGATGCTTGGCCTTCGCCAGCTTCTAATGCCGTATGATCTAAAAATTGTTGTAATTCAGGGCGCGCACTATCATTTTCTAATTGAAAAGAACGGGTCGCCGTAATTAATTCTTTTAAGTTCTCTACCCGGTTTTCGCCTTTATCGCCTTTCTCTTTGCGATGATGCTCAATCAAACCCGATTGCTGAATAATATATTGGGTTTGCTCCCATAAATGCATAGAAGCTGTTTCGCGCTCTAAGCGCAAAATCAAACCGAGAAATCCTTGCACTGCGTGCGCTGAGCGGCCCAGTTGATGGGATTCAATTAAATGCTCGGTCGCATGCCACAAAGAAATCTGTTGCTCACGAGCACAAGTACGAATCGTTTCCAGCGTACGATCACCAATGCCGCGCAAAGGTAAATTAATCACTCGCTCAAAAGCACCATCATCGGTTTTCGATAAAATTAAACGTAAATAGGCCAAAGCATTTTTAATTTCAGCGCGTTCAAAAAATCGCAAACCACCATAAATACGATAATTCACACTCGCCAATAAAAAAGCTTCTTCTAACGCACGAGACTGAGCATTGGATCGATATAAAATCGCCATATCTTTTAAGGGATATTCTGGCGTGAGCGATTGAATTTTTTCTACGATAAAACGCGCTTCATCCACTTCGTTAAACGCGCTATACAGTAAGAGCGAAGCGCCCTCTTCACCTTGGGTCCATAATTGTTTGCCCAAGCGGCCTTCATTATTGGCAATCACCGCATTCGCGGCCTGCAATAATTTTGCCGTAGAGCGATAATTTTGTTCTAAGCGAATTAATTCACAACCACCGACATCGCGATCAAACTGCTGAATATTTTCAATTTTCGCACCGCGCCAACCGTAAATCGATTGGTCATCATCGCCGACAATCGTTAAATTTCCTGCGTCACCGGTCAACATGCGAATCCAAGCATATTGAATTGCATTGGTATCTTGAAACTCATCCACCAACACATGGGAAAAACGCTGCTGATAATGGCGCAAAATCTCTGGTTTTTTCAGCCACAATTCATGAGCACGCAATAATAATTCGGCAAAATCCACTACGCCGGCTTGCTGACAATGTTGCTCATAAGCCTCATAAATGCGTTGCATAGTTTCTAGAAATAAATCGCCGGAAGTGTCGATATGTTGGGCGCGCAACCCTTGATCTTTTTTCTCATTAATAAACCATTGTGCTTGGCGTGGCGGCCAACGATCCTCATCAAGATTCAATAATTTAATCATCCGCTTAATCGTGCGTTGCTGATCATCGGAATCTAAAATTTGGAAATGTTCCGTTAAACCTACATCCGCCCAATGCATGCATAATAAACGATGGGCGATACCATGAAAAGTACCAATCCATAAATGTTGCGTTGGTGTTGATAAAATAGACTCAACGCGATACCGCAATTCTGCTGCAGCACGATTGGTAAAAGTAACGGCTAAAATTCCCGCAGGCGAGACTTGACCGGTTTGAATCAACCAAGCGATGCGATGCACTAATACGCGAGTTTTTCCACTACCAGCGCCAGCCAATACCAAAAGTCGAGCCGACTCCGACGTTACCGCCGCACGTTGTGCATCATTAAGATCATGAAGAATGTGATTAATATCCATCGGTGCATTCTAAGGAGTTGCGGGGGAATGACCAAGCTTTTATTTTTCCTCAGGGAGCTTCTTTTCAAAGCGCCAATCTTAGAACTTATAGAACTCCACCGCCTGCCCAGAAAATGTTTCGCTGTCTTCTGGTAGTCGCGCGACACCATCAGCAAAGACTAAAGAAGAAAGAATAGCCGAGCCTTGATTCGGGTAAGGCAATAATTGCCATTCGTTATTTATTTTTCTGCGCTGCACGCGAATAAATTCTTCGCGAGTTACTTTCTTCGGTTTGTCTAACATCAATGGATAAGCAGCGGTTGGCAATAATGGAATAGCCTGACCTTGTAATCGGCGAATGAAAGGCGCGATTAATAGCCTAAATACCACATAAGCAGAAACGGGATTGCCGGGCAAGGCTACGATGGGCGTGTGCCGAATAGTTCCCATGGCTAAGGGTTTGCCGGGTTTCATACGCACTTTCCAGAAATCCAATTGGCCTAATTGCTCAATACTGGTTTTGACATGATCTTTAGTGCCCACCGATACACCGCCCACTGTAATCACCAGATCACTGATCTCCACGCATTTATTTAACATTGCAAGAGTGGCGGCAATAGAATCTTCCACATGATGATGCGCTACCACATCACACCCTAACTGCACTAACAAGGCAATGAGCATAGGCGCATTGGCGTTATATAATTGCGCAGCAGTTAATGATGTGCCCGGTGATTTTATTTCATCACCAGTAGTCATAACAGAAACTTTAAGTGGACGCACAACAGGAATATTAATAATGCCTTGCGCAGCCAATAAACCGAGATGAGCTGCCTGTAAAATAAGGCCTGATTTTATGATTATTTGACCTATGCGAACATCTTCAGCGCGATAACGGATATGCTGTTGTTGCTTAGGTAATTGTTTAAAAAAAACTTGATCATTTGCTTGCTCG
>CAXNEI010000173.1:0-4011 GCA_964201195.1 Gammaproteobacteria bacterium | reverse complement strand
CAGAGCCGATAAAAGGTGCAGTACAGTACATGAAAATTCGGGCGCAGCAAGCAGCGCCCCTACAAAAAAAGGAATCAGACGCCCATTGGCTGATACACTTTACTGAAGCTACTGAACGCCGACAAAACTTGCTCCAACTCCATATTCTCATGTGGCTTCAAATCAAACGCATTAAAACCACAGCGCGCCAAATAAAATAATTGATCGCGTAACACATCGCCCACCGCACGTATTTCACCGGCATACTGTAATTGCTCACGTAAAATTCTTGCCAAAGAATAACCGCGGCCATCGTTGAACATGGGAAAATGAATCGTTATTAGCGCAATTTTTTCCAGCTGAACAATGGTTTCCGGCTCTACCGTATTTTCTAATGCAACGCCAACGCCTTGCGTAAAATGCGCTAATAAACTTTCGTAATCTGTTTGCCATTGCTCAAAAGGCACAATAATTTGCGCAGTTGCAGGCAAGCTTTGCCAGTTTTCTTCTGCCTCTAATAAGCGCCAAGCATCTTCAACGATGCGACGATCTTTAATGATTTTTTTCATAAGCACGCTCTTTAAAAGGTTCAATGCCAATGCGTCGATAGGTTTCTACTAAGCTTTCGCCTTCGATACGGTTTTCTACATAAACGGCAATAATTTTTTCTACCACATCGGGCACTTGGTCTTGCTCAAAGCTAGGCCCTAGAATTTCACCAATGGCCGCACTTTTTCCAGACGCGCCGCCCACAGAAATTTGATAAAACTCTTGGCCTTTTTTATCGACGCCTAAAATACCAATGTTGCCCACATGATGATGTCCGCAAGCATTCATACAGCCAGAAATATTTAATTCGATGTCGCCTAAATCATAGAGATAATCTAAATTATCGAAACGACGTTGAATGGCTTCAGCAATGGGAATTGATTTCGCATTGGCTAGCGCACAAAAATCACCGCCGGGGCAGCAAATAATATCGGCCAATGTATTAATAGTCGGTGTCGCTAAGCCAAGATCTTTTAATTTCTGCCAGAGTTCAAAAGCGCGCGTTTGCTCTACATCAGCTAACACTAAATTTTGAAAATGGGTAGTACGCACTTCGCCTAAACTATATTCATCACATAAATCAGCGATAGCTAATAATTGTTCGGAATCAATATCGCCAGGCGCAACGCCAATTTTTTTCAGCGAAACATTCACAATAATGTAGCCAGGTTGCTTATGCGCATAGGTGCTGTGTTTCAACCAATGGGAAAAACCAGGAGATTGCTCGGTTAATTTTTCCAGCTCAGCGCTGAAATCAGGTAAATTTTTATAAACCGGTTGAGTAAAACGATTTTTAATTTCCGTCATTTTTTCAACAGGTAACTGCAAAGGCCCCGCTTGAATTTTTTGCCATTCAATTTCCACTTTTTCAGCGAAGACATCAGCGCCCAAGGCTTTAACTAAAATTTTAATCCGCGCTTTATATTTATTATCCCGACGACCATAACGGTTATAGACGCGCAGAATCGCTTCTAAATAAGACAGCAAATCAGTTTTGGGTAAGAACTCACGAATCACTGCGCCAATCACTGGAGTACGACCTAAACCACCGCCGGCTAATACTTTAAAGCCTACCTCGCCGGTGGAATTTTTTACTAATTCCAAGCCAATATCGTGGACTTGCACTGCAGCACGGTCTGACGTTTGGCTAGCATTTACTGCAATTTTAAATTTACGGGGCAGGTAAGCGAATTCAGGATGAAAGGTAGCCCATTGACGAATAATTTCGCAGTAGGGGCGCGGATCTTCAATTTCATCGGCAATGACGCCGGCATAAGGATCGCTTGTCACATTGCGAATGCAATTACCGCTGGTTTGAATGCCATGCATTTGCACACTGGCTAAATCAGCCAGCACATCAGGAATTTCTTCCATCTTAATCCAGTTGTACTGAATATTTTGTCGCGTACTGATATGGCCATAGCCCTTATCGTAATGATCGGCGATGTGCGCTAGCATGCGCACCTGTTTTGACGACAGCATGCCGTAAGGAACGGAAACCCGCAGCATAGGTGCATGGCGTTGCACATATAAGCCATTTTGTAGGCGCAACGGCAGGAACTCGCTAGGGCTGAGTTGGCCAGCAAGAAAGCGCTGCATCTGTTCGCGGAACTGAGCGACGCGCTCATCCACGATGGTTTGGTCGATTTCAGAATAGGTATACATAGATTTCAAACAAGCTCTTAGGTTCTCGATACTTAAGGGCCGTCTATCTTAGACGTCTTGAGCCGAAAATTGAATGGTTTTTTAGCGTAGGGCATTGATGAATTTTCTATCCGAAACAACCCCGATGAATCAAGCCGCCAGGCCGATGGCTATTTTACGCCTGGTGATGGCTTGCCTCAGTTGGAGTCTTTTGCCTCTGGTCAGCAGTCTCCTTGATTTGCCGTTGCCGGGTATTCAATTACAAATTATTTTCCTGATCTATTTGTTATTTGCCTTAACTAGCTTGATGCGCGCTGCGG
The DNA here is from genome assembly GCA_964201195.1 of Gammaproteobacteria bacterium. Taxonomy (GTDB): domain Bacteria; phylum Pseudomonadota; class Gammaproteobacteria; order Pseudomonadales; family JAHFSE01; genus JAHFSE01. Next base: position 1,519 of record CAXNEI010000173.1, on the reverse strand, counting down.
GTCAGCAGCAGATTGTCTTGCTTGAGTGGATAATCTATTGGCTGATTGATTATCTATTAGTCGGCGCTTTAATTTTTATTACTGGCGGGATTCGTAATCCTATCACGGCTTATTTCTTCGTCCTATTGGCTTTAACGGCATTTTCTCTGCCTAAAAAATGGAGCTGGTTTTTTTGGGTTCTAACGTTGGTTGAATATTCGGTGATAGCTGGATTAACTTTCCGGCATAGCGATCTTATTCATCATGGTGGCGATGAATACTACACGCATCTCATAGGCATGTGGCTGAGCTTTGGATTAACTTCTTGGCTGCTGTGTTATTTTCTCACCCGAGCACTCACCTTATTGAGAAACAATAATACAGAGTTAACGGAGATCAGAGAAAAAATATTGCGCGATGATTTAGCGGTAATGATGGGGACTTTGGCCGCTACCACGGCACATACTATCGCGACACCTTTATCTTCCATGTCGGTAATACTGGGTGATTTGGCAAAAGAAACTTTAACGCCAGAGCTGAAGCAAGATGTTGAATTACTCCAGAGCCAAGTGCAACACTGTAAAAACGCGATTCAACAAATGGCAGAGCAAGCAAAAGATTATCAGCTAAATGGTGAAAAAACAGTATCAGTGATTGAATTTGCCAAAATACTACAAGAAGATTTTCACTTGCTTAAACCTGAAGTGATACCAGTCATTCAATTAAGTGCATTAATAAAAGAAAAAAATCCACAGATAAAAACCAATCCTACTTTGCCCAAATCTATTCTGCATTTTATTGATAATGCGATTGCAGCGCAGAGCCAAGCTATCAGCATAATTTTCGATGCAGATGAGCATTGGATAACTATCACTATTCAAGATAATGGCCAAGGCATTGCCGAAGAAGCCTTAAAACAATGGGGAAAATCTTTTAATAATAGGCAAAAAAATGGCTTGGGCGTTGGCGTATTTCTTTCTCATGTGACTATTGAACGTTTAGGTGGGTTTATTCGGGTAAATCAACTATCCCCACAAACGGAGATTCAAATTTTTTTGCCAAAAGTAAAAAATAATGAATGAAACACAGCGCATTTTAATTGTGGAAGATGAGCCTACTTTTGCTCAAGTACTTGCTCGCTCTTTATCAAAAAGAGGTTTTTTAGTGGCTTGTGCTGCTACAGGCGCGGAAGCTTTATTGCAAGTAAAAACTCATGCGCCACATTACATGATATTGGATTTAAAACTCAGCGAAGAAGTGACGCTGCAATTGATTCCGCAATTTTTGGCTATTCAGCCACAATTAAAAATTCTTATGCTCACCGGTTATGCCAGTATTGCCACTGCGGTGGAAGCGATTAAATTAGGCGCGCTGAATTATTTACCCAAGCCTGCGGATACCGATGATATTCTGAAAGCTTTGGGCATTATTGAATCTACAGCAGAAATTAGTTTAACTGAGCAATCGCTGGATTGGCGAGGACATCAGTGGGAACAACTACAACGTACTTTAACTGAGTGCGAAGGCAATCTTTCTCAAG
>CAXNEI010000172.1:0-4056 GCA_964201195.1 Gammaproteobacteria bacterium | reverse complement strand
TCCCTATTTGGTTGCAGCAGCATTGCGCGGTATTTTAGCACAACGATTAGTGCGTAGACTTTGTGTTCATTGCAGTAAAGACTATTCCCCGACGGAAGCAGAGCATACCTGGATAAAAAATATTGCCCGATTTAAATATGGGGAGTTTGAAGGTGCTCAATATAAAATGGGTTCAGGTTGTCCAAAATGTAATAACACCGGTTATAGCGGCCGTATTGGTTTGTATGAATTACTGGAAATGAACGATGAGTTGGTGATTGCTTTGAGATCAGGTAATCCCAATGCTTTTGAAGGTGCAGTAAGAGAGATGGCTGATTTTGAAACCTTGGGGTTATGTGGTTTGCATTATGCCAAAGAAGGTATTACCAGTTTGGCTGAAGTCTTTAAAGTGGCGGCTGAATCAGATGTTGAAGTGAAAAAGACGGATCATGCTTTATGAAATATAAATATGAAGGACGCGGTCGTAACGGTTCACGGACCACAGGAATTTTGGAGTCGCCCTCTGAAAGCACCGCAGCCACAGAGTTGATGAATCAAGGCATCACGCCTATCAGTATTAAAAAGCATGAAGAAGTTTTCTCTTTGCAAGAAGAGTTGAATAAACTTTTTCAAGCAAAAAAAGTACCCATTGATGAACTGATTATTTTTTTCCGGCAAATGAATGCACTGTCCCGCGCCGGTGTGCCGTTGATTCGTGCATTGAAAGGTTTGTTAGAAAGTGCTCGTAGCCAAGCATTAATTAAAGCCATTCAAGATATTTTGGGCCATTTAGAAACGGGTGTTAGCTTGGCTTCTGCTTTTAGTAAAACTAAAGTTTTCGACCCTATTTTGGTCAATATGTTGAATGTGGGTGAAAACACCGGACAATTGGATGATGCTTTTGCTCATATTGCCAAGCATTTAGAATTAGAAAAAGACATTAAAAAACGCATTAAACAAGCAACCCGTTACCCCACCATGGTGATTGGTTTTATCAGCGCGGCTTTGGTCATAGTGAATTATTTTGTGATTCCTTCCTTTGCCAAAATTTTTGAACAATTTGGCGCCGACTTGCCGATTCCCACGCAAATTCTGTTGGGAGTTTCAGGTTTTTTTATTGACTATAAATGGTTGTTGCTAGCGACTCTTATTGGTGGTGGTTTTGCGCTACGCAATTACATCAATACGGAAGCAGGGCGCTTGGTATGGGATCAGCGTAAATTACAAATGCCTTTGTTGGGGCCAATTATTAAAAAGATTTTATTAGCTCGTTTTGCACGAACCTTTGCCATGTTGTCTGCGGCGGGGATTCCCATTTTGAAGGCGTTAACCATTGTGGCGCAAGCGGTGGGTAATGTGCATATCGAGCAATCATTGATGTTGATGCATGGTGGTATTGAACGTGGCGATAGTTTTACTCGCACGGCTGCGGGGACTAAATTATTTCCCCCTTTGGTGCTGCAAATGATCTCCGTGGGTGAGGAAACCGGTTCTCTTGACCCTATGTTATTAGAAGTGGCTACCTTTTATGAAGAAGAAGTGGATTATGCATTGGCTAATTTAAGCAATGCCATTGAACCTATTATGCTGGTAATGATGGGTGGCATGGTGTTGATGTTAGCGCTAGGGATTTTCTTACCCTTATGGGATTTAAGCGCAAATGCAGCGCATTAATTGATTAAAGAGTATTTTTTTGAAAAAAATCGGGAGGGGCAAATGACAAGTCAAAAAGCCTGGCTATACTGACAAAAGAACGCAGCGGCAACGCTCGGTCGAGTGATGATTCAATGAATTTACGAGTTAAGAATTTATAGAGGGTAGTAGTTATGAATAGATCAGGCAGAAGCGTTGCTCAACAAGCGGGCTTTACATTAATCGAATTAATTATGGTGGTGGTGATTTTAGGTGTGTTATCTGCGTTTGCTTTGCCAAGGTTTGGGAATTTTAGAGACGATGCTGGATTAGCGGCTACTGTTGCTGCGCGAGGCGCTGTACGTTCAGCTATTGGGATAGTGCATTCACAAGCGCTTATTGAGGGTAAGTCAGCTCAAAATGGAGAAAGTGTAGTGATGGAAGGTAAAACGGTTAATCTTACTTTTGGATATCCTGCTATAAATGATTTGGCAGATGCGGTACAGCTTAGTGGATTTTCTGTCAACGCCGCCGGCGTTTTTACTTCGGCTTCAAATGCTGCTTGTAATTTTACCTATGCTGCAGCTACTGATGCCAATACACCGGCTACAGTTGGTAATATCGCCGGTACTGGAACTAACCCGCTCGGTGCTTGTGGTGTTGGTTCTGCAGCAGGTTCATGATCTAGTTAATAACTGCCTAGGATATGCTGGGAAAAAAGGTCACTCAGGTGGCCTTTTTTCTGTGTAGTGCCCACTTCATTGAGTTGTTATGAAAAAAAATTTTTCTCAACAATCTTCTTCCGGCTTCACCTTAGTTGAATTAATTATGGTGGTAGTAGTGATGGGTATTCTCAGCGCGGTGGTTGCGCCACGATTTGTCAATCAAGACGCTTATCGAGCACGTTTTTTTCGTGATGATGTATTAGCTGCTGTGCGGTTTGCACAAAATCATGCGAAGACGACGGGATGTGATGTACGATTTTCAATTACCAATGCGAATTTTACTATTTGGCGTAATGCGAATTGCGCGAATCCTGCTTTAGCTATTGCGTATAATAATAATTCACGTGTTACGCGACCTGGAGGCGCTAATAATGAGGTGGTAGCTGCAGTGGTAGCGGGTGTTGCAGTAGTGGCTAATGTGACGATTGATTTTTCTCCCGATGGCAGTGCTACTTGTGCTGGTACGTCCAATATTAATTTAGTCAGTGCCAATGGCGGTAGAAACGATTTTATCGTGGTGGAGTGCGCAACGGGTTATGTGTATGGCTCTTAAACAAAAACAATTAGGCGTTACTTTAGTTGAATTAATTATCGCTTTAGTGATTATTGGTGTGGCGTTAGCTGCTATGGTTACTGCGGTGGGCTCTATGGCAGGTCGCAGTGCGGATCCTGCTGTTCGTCAACAAGCCATTGCGATTGCAAATATGTATATGGCGGAAGTTACTGCAAAAGAATTTACAGCAACATCTCCTCCCTGTCTTCCAAAACCTGCTACGCGAGCAGAGTATACGGCGGTTTGTCATTACAATGGATTGACTAATGCTGCTGGTGTTAATGCTGGCGCTCGTGATCAATTGGGTAACTCCATTGCTGGATTAAATCAGTATCGCATAGTAGTTAATGTTGTGGATGCACCTAATGAGTTAGGCCTCCTAAATAATGAAATTCCCACTGGTGATGTGTTGCGTATTACAGTAACCGTTACTGGTCCAGCAAATACTTCCTTTGCTTTAGTCAGCTATCGTGCGAAGTACGGCTAATGAACATAAAAAATCAACGGGCATTTACGCTGATAGAAATGGTGATGGTAATTGTCATTATGGCCATCGTAGCGACAATTTTAGGGCCTTTTTTAAGCCAGCCTTTTGTGGCGTATCAATCTTTATCGCAGCGCGCTGAATTAGTGAATATGTTGAATTCCACCATGGATCAAATGGCAAAGGATATTGCTCAAGCGGTGCCGAATAGTGTGCGTGAGAATGTCACTAGTATGGAAATGATGAATACTCAGGCATATGGTCGTTATCGGTATAGTGACACACCAGGAGATACTAATGCTTTAACACCTACGCAAGCAGACAGTTCATTTAATGTGTTAGGTAATTTAGATGGCGCTGCATTTGCTAATAATATTAATAATACCACTCGGGCTATTGTGAATAATGTGGATGTAGATACTTTATATGATGCAGCGGTAAATGTTGGTAGGGGAATTATTACCCCGACAACTACAAGAGTCGTTAGCTCAGTAGTTGCTGGCAATGAAAGAAATATTGTCTTGAGGTCAACTGTTGATGGAATAACGCTAGTACCTTTGAATTTCGATTTGATTGGTACCGGCTCACCGAGCAAGCGAATTTATTTTTCTGACACTGCGGTGCGTTATGTATGTGCTAATGGTCAAATAAATCGTATTTCTACTTATCAACCACAAGCAAAT
>CAXNEI010000171.1:0-4096 GCA_964201195.1 Gammaproteobacteria bacterium | reverse complement strand
CTTTGGGTATATACTAAGCTTTACTTATAGAAGGCCGAGTGAGAGGTGTTTATGTTGCGTACCTTAGAAGCTGTCATTGATTTGCAAGGTCATGTGTGTTGGGGCGAGAAAATTCAATTAAAAACTCCACAACGAGTTTTAATTACTTTGTTGGATGGGCCAGTCGATGAAACTCTGGTAATGGCTGAATCATCGCTTGCTAAAGACTGGCTTAATGCAGACGAGGAGATCGCATGGGCGCATTTGCAGCCGGGAGTGTAGCGCTCATTCATTTTCCTTTCTCCGATTTATCGCGAACCAAGTTACGTCCTGCTGTCGTACTTGCTGCACTTAATGGCGGAGATCGTATTCTTTGTCAGGTGACCAGTAAATCCTATGATCACTCTTCGTTAGAATTACAGCAAAGTGATTTTTCTCAGGGTTCTTTGGATCGTGTGAGCTATGTTCGTCCAGGAAAGATTTTCACTGCCCATGAGAGTTTATTAACAAGTGAGGCAGGAAAACTATCTTCTACTGCGTTGAATAAATTACGCGAAAGAGTGATTCAAGTTATTTCTGGTAATTAACTCGCTAAAAGTAAAATCAATTCCCATTTGAATTATTGAACGAGGAACTCTTTGTATCCATGGATATTCTACACGCAGTCGTATTAGGTATCGTTGAAGGTGCCACAGAATTTTTACCTATTTCTTCCACCGGGCATTTAATCATTGCCAGCCAATGGTTGGCTATTAATCCCACTGAAACCAACAAAGCTTTTCAAGTGATTATTCAGTTGGGCGCGATTCTCGCAACAATTGTTAATTATCGAGACAAGTTTTCTCTACAGCATATTGAACTGTGGAAAAAAGTGATTTTAGCTTTTTTGCCCATTGCTGGGATTGGTTTTTTGCTGCATAACCAAATTAAGGCTTTATTTTCTGTGCCGGTGGTTGCGGTAATGTTTATTCTGGGCGGCATTATTTTTCTATTAGTCGAGCGGTTTTATAAAAAAGAATCAGCGCATGTGGATACTGTGGAAGCGATTACCTACAAACAAGCTTTTTGGATTGGCATTGCGCAATTATTTGCGGTGATTCCGGGCACCAGTCGCGCAGGCTCTTCTATTATTGGTGCTCTGTTGGTCGGCGTGAGCAGAAAAGCCAGCGCGGAATTTTCCTTTTTATTAGCGCTTCCGGTCTTGGGTGCAGCAGGTGGTTTTGATTTGCTTAGGCATTATCAAGACTTCAGCCAAGAAGATACTTTGGCTTTATTGGTTGGTTTTGTCGTAGCTTTTGTAGTCGCTTTTTTCACCATGAAGCTATTTATTAGTTTCTTACAGCGTTTTACTTTTGTTGGTTTTGGTATTTATCGTATTTTATTTGGTGCCGCCTTGTTGTGGTTCATATAACTGGAAAGCAGCTATGAAAAAAATCAGAGTAGGGATTGTAGGTGGCACAGGTTATACCGGCGTCGAATTAATTCGCTTGTTATTGCAACATCCAGCGGTGGATCTCAAATGTGTTACTTCTCGTTCTGAGCAAGGTCAACGCATCGATCAATGGTTTCCGAACTTGCGCGGTACCTGTGATTTATCTTTTACCGATGTAGATCTCTCAGAATTAAGTCGTTGCGATATCGTATTCTTTGCTACGCCTCATGCGGTGGCTATGCATACTATTCCTGCTTTATTAGATAAAGGCGTCCGTGTCGTTGACCTGTCAGCAGATTTTCGTCTGCGCGATGCGGCGCAGTGGCAGCAGTGGTATGGTGAAGCCCATGTTTGCCCAGAAATATTAAGTGAAGCGGTGTATGGTTTGCCAGAAGTGAATCGTGCTGCAATTAAACATGCTCAGTTGGTGGCGAATCCGGGTTGTTATCCTACCGCCATACAATTGGGTTTCTTGCCTATCTTGCAACAACCTTGGGTTGATCTGAATTATTTAATTGCCGATGCAAAATCGGGTGTCAGTGGTGCAGGGCGCGTGGCAAAAATACCCTATAATTTCTGTGAAGCCACAGAAAATTTTCAAGCCTATGCGGTTTCGGGTCATAGACATTGGCCGGAAATTTCTCAAGGTTTAAATGCTGCAGCAGGGAAAAAAGCGCAACTCACTTTTGTACCCCATTTAGTGCCTATGGTGCGTGGTATTTTAGCGACGCTTTATGTGCCCTTATTAGAAGATATTGAGCCGGCAGCATTGCAGAAATTGTATGAAGAATATTATGAGGAAGAAAATTTCACTCAAGTCTTGCCTTGGGGCAGTCATCCACAAACCCGCACAGTTCGTGGTGGCAATATCTGTCAAGTCGCATTGCATCGCCCAGCTCAGAGCAATCAATTGGTTATTATTTCAGTGATCGATAATTTAGTGAAAGGCGCCTCTGGCCAAGCGGTACAGAATATGAATATTATGTTAGGTCTTGGGGAAAAAATGGGTTTAGACACTTTATCCTGTTTTCCGTGAGAAAAATTGAGGTGATGTATGACCGATAATTATGATCCTAATGAAGAGCCTTTGAGTTTAACCGATAGCGCGGTAAGAAAAGTAAAACGCCTGAAGGAAGAAGAAGGCAACGATGCCTTGAAATTGCGTTTATATATTACCGGTGGTGGCTGCTCGGGGTTTTCCTACGGCTTTGCGTTCGAAGAAAAAGAGAAAGAAGGTGATACGCCCATTGAAAAAGACGGCGTAACTTTATTAGTTGATCCCTTAAGCATTCAATATTTAATGGGCGCGCAAGTGGATTATACCGAAGGTCTACAGGGCTCGCGTTTTGTGGTGAATAATCCGAATGCGGAAACTACTTGTGGATGTGGGTCGTCGTTTTCGGTTTAATATGGCAGGCCATAAATGACCTGCCTACCGTCAGCTGTCGCTACGCGACATAAATTGTTCAGCTTGTTTGTGTTAACTGCGTAGCAGTTTTTGATGGTAGGCAGGTCGTTTACGGCCTGCAATAGAGAATGAATAAATATTATTCCGTCCCGTAGGGACGAGTGAAGTCATAAGCAAGGATGCGAATTATGGCAAATACCTACAGCGCGCTTCATTATCATTTAATTTTTAGCACCAAAAATCGCGAGCTCCATTTAAAAAAAGAAATTGAGCAACGAATTTGGTTTTATATGGCAGGCATTGCGCGTCACCACAAAATAATGCCAATACAAATTGGTGGATTTGATGATCACATTCACGCTTTGTTGGGCGTGCCACCTAGCGTTTCAGTCAGTCAAGTAGCGCAATATTTAAAAGGCGAATCCTCTAAGTGGATTAGCGAGACTTTTCCTGAATTGTCTGGGTTTGCTTGGCAAGAAGGGTATAGTGCATTCGCCGTGAGTAAATCTAATTTGGATGCCGTGATTGAATATATTCAAAAACAAAGAGAGCATCATCAGCGCAGGAGTTTTCAGGAGGAATATCGTGATTTTTTACAGAAGCATGATATTCGATATGAGGAAAATTATTTGTGGGGTTGATGTTTAGAGATTCAATCGTCCCGATGGGACGGGGTGTTTTTTGTTATTTGTTTTGCAGGCCGTAAACGACCTGCCTACCATCAGTAGCCGCTACGCGGCTGAGCAGCTTCAGTTGTTTTTTATTTGATTGGTTCTGTCTTTTGATGGTGTGTTAGGATTAATCGCTATATTGATATGTCGATAGGTGATCCCATTTTGTGTAAGATTTTCTGGTATTTCGACTGCGTTTGCTTTGAAGGCCCAAATGCCGTGCAGTAACTTTTATTTTTGATGACAGAATATTCCATCTTTCTAAATAGAGCATATAAGCCTCTGAAGTATAAATCCGCGTAGCGGCTATTGATGGTAGGCAGGTCATTTATGGCCTGCTATATGATCGATGAAGATCTGTAATTTTATGGCAGATAGAGAATATTATTTTTCCGCCAACAACCCATCCAATTTTCCCGCTCTCTCCAGCGCAGCTAACTCCGTATAACCACCTACATATACATCACCAATAAAAATTTGTGGGACGGTGCGTTTTTGAGTGCGTTCCATCATAATGATGCGCTGTTGCGGATCGAGATCTACCATGATTTTATTAAGTTGTGTTACGCCTTTTCGTTGTAGCAGTTGTTCTGCAGCGTGACAAAA
>CAXNEI010000170.1:0-4099 GCA_964201195.1 Gammaproteobacteria bacterium | reverse complement strand
AATCGGAGGAATTTCAGTTTTAATGTTACGGATTACTAAAGAAATTTGATTGCGTTGCTTAAAAATATTGACCCGGAAACGACCGATGCCTGGCTCTGAAATCGCTAAATTCATTTCCAGTTTTTTTTCAAATTGTGCGCGCTGATCTTCGTCCATTAGTTTGTAGGCAATCACTTTCGTGGCGCCTTCTGGTAGTGGAGATTTAGTTAGCGGTTTTAATTGGCCAAATACTTTAATGCTGATGGGGGCAGAAGTGGAGAAGAATAGGTCAGAGCCTTCTTGCTTAACCATTTCCAATAGGTAATCTTCAAAATCCATAGGTTATGTCCTTTTACCGTTAAACCTTTTGAGCGGGGTAGGGGGAAAATAACTGTCAGTATAGTTGAGGAAATAGAAGAGGATGCAGATCCATTACGCTTCGAAATATGAACTCGGGGAATGCTTTTGGAGCGATTTTAGACACATGGATGTGTCTTGATGGGCCACGGATGGCCCGTCCATCGCGGAGAAAGTGTTCCCCAAGTTCGGGTCAGTGACTGACGTTTGTAATTAAGCCAGCTGCTCTTTCACTGCTTGAATTAATTCAGCAGCTACTTTTGCGCCATCACCATAAACCAAGCTGGTGTTATCTTCGTAGAAGAGTTGATTCTCAACGCCAGAGAATCCGGTGCCTTTACCGCGCTTGATCACATAGACATTGCGGGCTTGATCGACATTTAAAATAGGCATGCCATACAGCGGACTAGTTTTATCGGTACGCGCAACGGGATTGACTACGTCGTTGGCACCAATAACTAATGCTATATCAGAGTTAGCAAAGTCAGCATTGATTTCATCCATATCGAAAATTTTGTCATAAGGCACGCCGGCTTCTGCAAGCAATACGTTCATATGGCCAGGCATTCGACCCGCTACGGGATGAATAGCAAATTTTACTGTGACGTCATTTTTTTCTAGTAGTTGCGCCAGCTCCCACACTTTATGTTGAGCTTGCGCAACCGCCATACCGTAACCAGGCACAATAATCACTTGGCCGGCAAAAACTAAATTGGCTGCCACATCGTTAGGCGTTGCTGATTTCATTTCTTTGTCGGAAGCTACGCCTTGGCTTTGGCCAGAACCTACGCCAGCAAAAAATACATTTTTTACCGAGCGATTCATCGCTTTTGCCATTAAGTGGGTGAGTAGAGTACCGGCAGAACCCACTACGGTTCCTGCAATAATCATAGCGGCATTACCCAATACATAACCTTCAAAAGCTACCGCCAATCCAGTCAATGCGTTGAATAAAGAAATCACTACTGGCATATCTGCGCCGCCAACCGGCACGGTAATAAATAAGCCTAAAACCAATGCAGCAGCAAAGAATAAAACAATCGGCAGTGCGCCTTCTGCATGAAATACGGAAGCGCCCAGTAAAACAGTGAGGGCAAATAGGGCAATATTTAATTTCTGCTGCGCAGGGAATAGTGAGGAACCGCTATAGCGACCATCGAGTTTAGCCCAAGCCACTAAGCTACCAGTGAAGGCTATACAACCAATGAAAGCGCCGATAATAGCTAGTATGGCTACGTCGCTACCGAGCATGTCTGAAACAGTTTGGCCGTATTCGCTCTTGATTTCGCTAGTAGCGTGGAATAACTCCACCGCAGCAATAGCTGCTGCCGCACCGCCACCCATGCCGTTATAGAGCGAAATCATTTGCGGCATATCGGTCATAGGTACTTTTCTACCGGTATTCCAAGCGTAATAGCCGCCAATAGCAATAGCGATAATCATTAAAGCGTAATTGGAAAAATAATGTAGGCTAGGATCAAAAAAGGTAACTATCGTAGCTACCACCATGCCCATTCCTGCCCAGACAATACCGCGTCGAGCAGTGATAGGTTTGCTCATTTGTTTGAGCCCTAAAATAAATAGAGCTGCCGCAGCGAAATAACTTAAATTGGTTAACCCACCCATTATTGTGCGCCTCCTTTTTGTGTGTCTGTTTTGCTGCTTTTAAACATGTCGAGCATACGTTCGGTAACCACATAACCGCCAACCGCATTACCAGCACCAAGTAAGACAGCGAAAAATCCGATGACTTGTTCGGTAAGAGTTTCCGCGCCGCCAAGTGCTACCATAGCGCCGACCAACACAATACCGTGGACAAAGTTTGAACCGGACATCAGCGGCGTATGTAAAATTACTGGCACGCGACTAATTACTTCATAGCCAGTGAAGGCTGCGAGCATAAAAATATAGAGGGCAGTGTAACCTTCAATCATGATGTGGCTTCCTGTGGTTGAGAGATAGATGCAGGTTCTAAGCGCTGAGCCGTAGCTTCATGAACAATTTTTCCTGCGTGAGTCAAAGCACTTTGCGCAATAATAGGATCTTCCCAATCTAAAGTGACTTCACCGTCTTTAGCAAACAGACTAATAAAGTTAAATAAGTTTTTTGCATACATTTCACTGGCATGAGCCGCTAATTGACTGGGCAAATTCAATGGGCCAAAAACCGTGACGCCCTGATGAATCACATGCTCACCTGGCTTAGTGAGTTCGCAGTTGCCGCCGCCTTCTGCTGCAAGATCGACAATCACTGAGCCGCCTTTCATGCCTTCTACAGCTGCGCGACTAATAATTTTTGGCGAAGGCCGCCCTGGAATAGCCGCAGTAGTAATCACTACATCGGATTTGGCAATATGCTCATCTAGCACCGCCTGTTGCTTTTGCTTTTCTTCTTCTGTGAGCGCTCGGGCATAACCGCCAACGCCATCAGCGCTAACGCCGGTGTCGATAAATTTTGCACCAAGCGATTCTACTTGTTCTTTCGTTGCTGAGCGTACGTCGTAGGCTTCAACAATTGCGCCCAAGCGACGCGCAGTGGAAATGGCTTGTAAGCCTGCAACGCCAGCACCGATGATTAATACTTTTGCTGGGCGAATGGTGCCTGCTGCGGTAGTAAGCATGGGGAAAAATTTCTGACATAATTCAGCAGCAATCAGCGTCGCTTGATAACCTGCCGCAGCAGCTTGTGAAGACAGCACGTCCATAGATTGAGCGCGAGAAATCCGTGGAATTAACTCTAAGGAAAAACTCGTAATACCTTTTTCTTTTAGCGCAAGAATGCGCTCATCGCTAGCGTAGGGCGCCAGCATGCCAATCAAAATGCTGTTGCGTGGATAGAGGCTGATTTCCTCCAAGCTAGGCGGCGCCACTTTAATGATGATGTTAGCATTGGCTACCAACGCGGCAGCTTGGTTAAAGGCAGCGACATCTTTATAAGCACTGTCTTCAAAACCAATAGAAGAACCCATTCCACTCTCAATAGTGAGTGTTAGGCCTAATCCTTGTAGTTTCTTCGCAATCTCTGGCGTTAACGCAATGCGCTTTTCGCCTAAAGTCGTTTCTTTTGGTGCAGCCAGCGTGGTTGGCATGATAAATTCTCCTTGATGAGAGCCTGCTCAAATGGCCACGCATTATCCGCAGCTAACTACCAGAGATCAATCCCAAAATTCAAGGAAATTTCACTATGATTCAACTTTATTCCTTTCTCATGAATGCTGAGCTTATTTAATAGCCGCTATCTTGCTGCAAGCTGATCAGAAAGTTGAGAATTAAGATTGAAAGAATAATGTGCTTATTTGGAGCAATAAAAAAACGGGCTAAAAAGCCCGTTTTTATTTTTTATGCGTCCGCGCGGGCGGAGCAGTACCTGTTACTGGTTTTAAATGGTTGTCTGCCAACTCAACTTCGCTTGGTTCGCGCATATCTTCTTCTTTTTTACGCTTAAATCGGGTTTGATAAGCTGCATTAGCTGCGACCATTCTTGCGCCATTAAGCTGCGAGTCAGCGGGAGTAAATGGACTGGTTGGGGCGCTATGTCCCACGCCGGTAATCCCAGAAGGTGCTGAAATGCCAAAAGTCATTGAGTGTTCCTCCTTACTGTTAATTAGTGGCTCATATCTATCCAAAGACGGCCGTATCGTAAAACAACTTGATCAAAGAGTCAAAAATAAAGAGGCTCCTCATTACACCAAGAGGAATGCCTTGTTCATTCTCTCTGTCAACCCAAAGTTAAAATGTCCCCTTTTTCATACCTTGAACTAAAG
>CAXNEI010000169.1:0-4103 GCA_964201195.1 Gammaproteobacteria bacterium | reverse complement strand
GGTTATGAAACTGTGCCGTCAACAGAAAAAACACGCCGAGCAAATGAAAGCTTTCATTCAGTGGCGCAAAAATATGATTGGATGAATGATTTAATGTCATTGGGCATTCATCGATTATGGAAACGTTTTGCCGTTGAACTCAGCGGTGTGCGCCAAGGTCAAAGTGTATTGGATTTAGCCGGCGGCACCGGTGATTTGGCAATGAAATTATCACGCATTACCGGCTCCACCGGTTTGGTGGTATTAGCTGATATTAATGAATCCATGCTGCAGGTGGGACGTGATCGTTTAGTAGATTGCGGATTCGCTTCTGCGGTGCACTATGTTCAGACCGATGCGGAACAATTGCCTTTTCCCGATAATGCGTTTCACTGCATTACCATCAGTTTTGGCTTGCGCAAAGTCACTGATAAAAATCGCGCCCTTGCAGAAATGTATCGTGTGTTACGCCCCGGCGGCCGATTATTAATTTTAGAATTTTCCAAACCCACGCATCCTTTATTCAGCAAAATCATTGACGGTTATTCCTTAGCTTTATTGCCGAGTTTAAGTCAATGGATCACAGAAGATAAAAAAAGTTATCACTATTTAGCTGAATCCATGGGTTCGCATCCCGATCAACGCACACTAAAAAATATGCTGCAACAAGTGGGCTTTTGTCGTTGTGATTATCATAATCTCTCCGGCGGCATTGTGGCGTTGCATCGCGGATTTAAAGCCTAGTATGCGAAAATCCCCATGAAGCGCTTAGTGAGATTCATTAAAATCCTTAGTGTGTTTGCTCGGTATCGGCTGGATGATTTCCTACCTGATTCATCACCCTGGAAAAAACCCCTCAGCAGTATTTTATTTTTTTTTCCTACCCGTTGGTTGCCAGCGCCTGGTGTTCCCACCGCACGATTACGCTTAGCCTGTGAAACCCTTGGCCCGGTGTTTATTAAAATGGGGCAGATGTTATCCACGCGATTAGATTTATTATCAGAAGAATTGGCACTTGATCTTGCGCTGCTACAAGATCAAGTGCCGCCTTTTCCTTCTCAGCAAGCCATAAATATTATCGAACGTGAACTTAAAAAAAACCTCAGCGAAATTTTTACGGACTTTAATGAAAAACCACTGGCTTCAGCTTCTGTAGCGCAAGTCCACAGCGCCAAATTATTAAGTAATCAAACAGAAGTGGTGATTAAAGTGCTGCGACCGAATATTTATTCTTTGGTCGTCGATGATTTAGCTTTGCTGGCTAGTGGCGCTGGCTGGTTGGAAAAGAGATTTCCTGAATTACGCCGATTCCATCTCAGTCAAGTAATAGCCGATTATCAAATCACTTTGCTAAACGAATTAGATCTCACCCATGAAGCGCGCAACACCCAACAGATGCGACGTAATTTTACTGACTCACCACTGCTTTATGTACCCCGTATTTATGACCAATGGCTAACACCGCAAGTGATGGTGATGGAGCGCATTTATGGCATACCGATTTCGCAAATAGACACCTTAAAAAATTACGGTGTTTCACGCCAACGATTAGCTGAGCGCGGTTTAGAAATTTTCTTTATCCAAGTGTTCCACGATAATTTTTTTCATGCGGATATGCATCCTGGAAATATTTATGTCTCAGTGAAGGATCCTAAAAATCCACAATACATTGCCTTAGATTGCGCAGTTGTTGGCTCACTCAATAAAAATGAACAACTCTTATTGGCTAAACAACTGATGGCGTTGCTGCAACAAAATTATGCGCTGTTAGCTGAACTGCTGATGCAAGCCGGCTGGGTGCCTCATCATACTCGCCAACAGGAATTTGCTGATGCACTGCGCAGTGTTTGCCAACCCTTAATCGACAAGCCATTGCATGAAATTGAATTTGGCCCAGTGTTAGCTCGACTGTTTAAAACCGCTCGCACTTTTGATGTTCAAGTACTGCCGCAATTTATTTTATTAGAAAAAACCTTGATCTATGTGGAAGGTTTAGGCCGCCAACTTTATCCAGAACTGGATATCTGGCGCATTGGCCGACCTTTACTCGAAAACTGGATCAAAGAGCAAATGGGCGTTGAAGCTTTATTGCAGTATTTTAAACATCAGCTGCCAAGTTGGCTTGAACAATTACCACAACTACCGCAATTGGCCCATGAAACAGTACAGCAACTCAAAACTCAGCAGCAACTGACCTTGCAGCAAAGCCAAGAATTGATCAGAATGCAGCACCGCCTTGCCCAACGGCAACGCAAAGATTCTATTCGCTTACTCTTAGGTGTGGCCGCTTTATTAGCGGCTATGACGCTGACACCAACGGCCATGCATTACAACTGGCTGTTGGCTGGCATTGGATCGGTGCTAGTAACGCTACATCTATTAAGACGCTGAGGAAAAATGATGACGACTATACTGGATCAAGTCTACGCAACCTTACTAGAACGCAAAAATCAGCCGCCAGAGACTTCTTATGTGGCCAGTCTCTATGCGAAAGGGCTGAATAAAATTTTGGAAAAAGTCGGCGAAGAAGCGATTGAAACCATCTTAGCGGCTAAAGATAGCGCCCACGATCAAGGCCGGGAGCATTTGATTTATGAAACGGCAGATTTATGGTTTCATACTTTAGTGATGTTGGCACAGTGTGATATTTCACCGAATGAAGTGCTCGCAGAATTAGAGCGTCGGATGGAGCAGTCTGGATTGGTGGAAAAGGCGAGTCGTACAGAAAATTAATTTTTGAGGATTTCATTTATGGGTTTTAGTTTACCGCATTTAATTGTTGTGCTTACTGTGGCCTTATTATTATTCGGCACCAAACGTTTGCGAAATATCGGCGGCGATTTAGGCGCTGCCATTAAGGGTTTTAAAAAAGCGATAAATGATGAAGCGAAACCGGAAGAACTGGAAAAAAAACCAGAAGACTCCCAAACCAAAGATAAAGATCTGTAAACCATGTTTGATATCGGCTTCTCTGAATTAGTGGTAGTTTTTATTGTGGCGCTGGTGGTGCTGGGCCCTGAACGCTTACCAAAAGCGGCGCGATTAATGGGCGCATTGATAGGGAAAATCCGCCGCACTACCAGCGATCTCAAATATGAATTCAATCGTGAAATAGAATTGCAAGAAATGAAGCAACGTATTGAAGCTTTGCAAAAACAATCGGAAAAATTATTAGAACCGCCGAAAGATGAAGAAAAACAATGAGCGAACCTAACCCGCAATTACCCGCACCCGATGAAACACCAGCTATGCCCTTGGTTGCGCATCTCGTTGAATTACGCAAACGCTTACTGACTTGCTTATATGTAGTCATGGGGCTTTTTTTTAGCTTAGTGTATTTTGCCAATACGCTGTATTTTTTCGTTGCAAAACCCATTCGCGATCAACTGCCTCCCGGCACCAGCATGATTGCTACCGATATTACTTCGACTTTTCTTGCGCCGTTTAAATTGACCTTTATCATTGCTGTCTTTTTAGCAATGCCGATTATTCTGCATCAACTCTGGCAATTTATTTCACCCGGCCTTTACACAAAAGAAAAACGTTTAGCGTTACCGCTATTAGTCGCCAGCATTGTTTTATTTTATCTTGGTGTCGCCTTTGCTTATTTTGTTGCCTTCCCACTCATCATGACTTTCTTTGCCCACACTACACCACCCGGTGTGCAGCTCACACCGGATATTCAAAAATATTTAGATATTGCGCTTAAATTATTTTTTGCTTTTGGCGCTGCGTTTGAAATTCCTGTGGCCACTACCCTGTGCGTATGGACCGGACTCACCACTGTGGAAGATTTAAAAGAAAAACGCCCTTATATTATTGTGGGTATTTTTATCGTGGGCATGTTCTTAACACCGCCAGACGCCCTATCACAGATTTTGTTATCTGTCCCTATGTGTTTATTATTTGAATTGGGGATTTTATTGAGTCGGTGGTTTTCGCGGCCTCTGTAAAACTCCCCCCAACCCATACCCTTATACATAATCTAGCTGTTGGTAATACACTATAAGGAGTGAGTTATTACGCCCTGAAAGGGCAACATATTCCAGCCTAGGGCAACGCCCTAGGTAATCAATACAAAACAAAGCAGAGCCCTTGTAAGGGCGAGACATAAAAAATCAATC
>CAXNEI010000168.1:0-4121 GCA_964201195.1 Gammaproteobacteria bacterium | reverse complement strand
CACCATTGAATCAAAAATTGATATTCATTCCGCTGCCTTTGCAGAAAACCAACAAGCCATGTTGGCTGCTGTGGAAAGTTTTCGCAGCGTCGAACGCAAAGTCTACGAGTATGCGCAACAAGCGAAAGAAAAGTTTGACCAGCGCGGACAATTACTTCCTCACGACCGTTTAAATCATTTGTTAGATATCAACACAGAATTTTTAGAATTATCTTCGCTCGCTGGCTATAAAATGCATGACGATAAAGACGGCAGTTATGCCGGCGGTGGTTTAATTGCGGGTATCGGCGTTGTTGCCGGTGTGCGCTGTTTGGTTGTGGTAAATAACAGCGCTATTAAAGGCGGCACTATTTCCCCTGCGGGCTTGCATAAAACTTTACGCCTGCAAGCCATCGCTGCACAAAATAAATTACCCATTATTACTTTACTAGAAAGCGGCGGCGCTAATTTAAATCATGCCAGTGAAATCTTTGTTGAAGGCGCTCGTGGTTTTGCTAATCAAGCACGGCTTTCAGCGCAAGGTTTGCCGCAAATTACGGTGGTACATGGCAATGCAACTGCGGGCGGTGCTTATCAACCTGGTCTATCTGATTATGTGATCATGATAAAAAATCGTGCCCACATGTTTTTAGCTGGTCCACCTTTATTAAAAGCGGCTACCGGAGAAATTGCCGACGAAGAAACTTTGGGCGGCGCAGAAATGCATACGCAAGTTGCCGGTAGCGCAGAATATTTAGCGCAAAATGATGCGGATGGCATTCGGATTGCCCGAGACATTGTGGCGCATTTAGGTTGGAATCAAAATCTTTCTTTACCCTCGACTGCGTCCTTTGCATTGCCTTGTTATCCCGCGGAAGAATTATTGGGCTTAGTGCCTGCTGACGCCAAAATTCCTTATGATGTTCACGAAATTATTGCCCGCATTGCCGATGGTTCGGATTTTTTAGATTTTAAATCGGAATGGGATAATTACACCGTCTGCGGTTGGCTCAGCATTGAAGGTCAAATGTGTGGCTGCATTGGTAATAATGGCCCTATTACTCCGCAAGGTGCGGCAAAAGCAGCGCAATTTATTCAACTCTGCGATCAAACTCAACGGCCGATTATTTTCTTACATAATACCACTGGATTTATGGTGGGGACTGAATCGGAACAACAAGGCGTGATTAAGCACGGTTCTAAAATGTTGCAAGCAGTCGCCAATTCTCGCACGCCAAAAATTACTTTAGTATTAGGCGGCTCTTATGGTGCAGGAAATTATGCTATGTGTGGTCGCGGATTAGATCCGCATTTTATTTTTGCTTGGCCCAATAGTAAAACTGCAGTAATGGGCGGCGCGCAAGCCGGCAAAGTTTTGCGTATTGTAGCTGAACAAAAACAGCAAAAAGCGGGCTTAACCCCAGATCCCAAAGTATTAGACATGCTAGAGCAAACTACGCAAGCGCAACTGGAAAAACAATCCACTGCTTTATATGGCACCGCACGTTTATGGGATGATGGATTAATTGATCCGCGCGATAGTCGAAAAGTTTTGGCGTTGACTTTATCTGTGATTAGAGAAGCGAAATGCAGACAATTACAATCTAATAGTTTTGGGGTGGCGAGGTTTTAATATTTCATCACATTTAATTGTAGAGTCTTCAGGCTTATTCTATAGCGACTTTAAATACAGGATGTATTTTATAGGCCATGGATGGCCTGTTGTCGCGAAAGAATAAACCTGAAGACTAGATATTATAAATATTAGGAGATACTCATGATTTTTACGGAAGAACATTTAGCCTTAAAACGCACCATCGAAAAATTCGTTGCCGATGAAATTAATCCGCATGTAGAAGAATGGGAAGCGCATTCGCCCTTCCCTGCTCATGCATTATTTAAAAAATTAGGCAACTTAGGATTGCTGGGAATTACCAAACCCACAGAATATGGCGGCTCAGGTTTAGATTATTCCTATGGCATGATTATGGCGGAAGCTTTGGGCTCAGCCCATTGTGGCGGCGTGCCTTTAGCGATTGGCGTGCAAACCGATATGGCTACACCAGCACTTGCCCGTTTTGGTAGCGATGAATTGAAGCGTAATTTTTTAGTACCTGCCATTGCTGGTGATTTTGTTGCAAGCATTGCTGTATCGGAACCGGGCGCCGGCTCGGATGTAGCAGGAATAAAAACCACGGCATTAAAAAAAGGTGATGACTATGTGATTAGCGGCACCAAAATGTGGATCACCAACGCTACTCAAGCGGATTTCTTTTGCTTATTAGCGAATACCAGCGATGACAAAGTCCATTTTAATAAATCTTTAATTGTCGTGCCCAGCAAAACCCCAGGCATGCAAATCGAAAAACCAATGAATAAATTAGGCATGCGCTCTTCCGATACTGCGCAAATCTTTTTTGATGAAGTGCGGGTACCGCAAAGTTTTCGCATCGGCGCAGAAGGCCAAGGCTTTATGATGCAAATGATGCAGTTTCAAGAAGAACGATTATGGGGTGCAGCCAATTCAATCCGCGGGATGGAAAACTGTATTCAAGCTACTATTGAATATTGCCAACAAAGACAAACTTTTGGTACACGACTGATTGATAATCAAGTGGTACATTTTAAATTAGCTGAACTGCAAACAGAAATCGAGGCGCTACGTGCTTTGGTCTATCATGCTTGCGAACAATACGTCCATGGCCGTGATGTGTTAGCTTTAGCTTCAATGGCAAAATTAAAAGCAGGCCGATTAATTAGGCAAGTCTCTGATGAGTGTTTGCAATACTGGGGCGGCAATGGTTTCATGTGGGACAATTTAGTTTCTCGCCAATACCGCGATGGTCGCTTAGCTTCTATTGGCGGTGGCGCTGATGAAATTATGCTGGGTATTATTTGCAAAATGATGGGGATTTTGCCTAGCAGAAGGAAAACGTAGTTATACCCATTGCGCTTCAAAAGGCGAACTTTATCAAACTCCCCCTAACCCCCTCTTCATCTGAAGAGGGGGAAAATAAAGAGAACCCCCCTCTTTTTTAAAGAGGGGCAGGGGGAGTTAAATTCATCATAAGGAATTTCTATGTCATTACCTACTCCACAAACCTTAAAACTCACCCAAGAAAAAGGCACACTTTTTTTAACGCTTAATCGTCCTCAAGTACGCAATGCCATGAGCTTAGAAATGGTGCAAGAACTCTGCGAATTATTTGATACGATAGAAAAAGACCCAACTATTCGCACCATTGTCATTCGCGGTGAAGGTCAACATTTTTGTGCCGGCGCAGATATAAAAGATCTTGCTGAAGCACGCAAAGATATGACTACAGATCCCAGCGATCCTAAAAATCCTATTTTTAAACTCAATCGCGCCTTCGGTCATTTAATGACAAAAGCCAATCAAACCAGCAAAACATTAATTTGCGTCCTTGAAGGTGCGGTGTTAGGTGGCGGCTTTGGTTTGGCCGCTGTCTCGGATATTGCACTGAGTTTAGAGGATGCGCGTTTTGGCTTGCCCGAAACCAGCTTAGGTATTATTCCTGCACAAATCGCCCCTTTTGTTGTCCTTCGCATTGGTCTTACCCAGGCGCGTTATTTAGCGTTAACTGGCGCTCGCTTTAATGGAATAGAAGCTGCGCGGATTGGTTTAGTTCATCTTACGGCAAAAAATACCGTTGAACTTGAAGCGCAATTAGAGCAAGTACTTCAACAAGTCAATCGCTGCGCACCGCAAGCTAATGCCACAACCAAAAAAATTATGCTAAAAGTAGGTAGCGCACCGTTAGAACAGTTATTGGATGAAGCTGCTTTAGATTTCTCGTGTGCTGCGCAAGGTGTTGAAGGCAGAGAAGGTACTCTGGCCTTTTTAGAAAATCGTTTACCTAGCTGGGCAGAATAAAATGTTTTCTACTTTATTAATCGCCAACCGCGGAGAAATTGCTTGTCGCATTATTCGCACTGCAAAAAAATTCGGCTATCGCACAGTAGCCGTTTATAGTGAAGTCGATGCGCAAGCATTACATGTACAACAAGCGGATCTCGCCGTTTGTATTGGTCCCGCACCAGCCAGCGAATCCTATTTAACTATTGCTGCCATTATTCAAGCGGCAAAAATCAGTGGCGCTGAAGCCATTCATCCTGGTTAT
>CAXNEI010000167.1:0-4140 GCA_964201195.1 Gammaproteobacteria bacterium | reverse complement strand
CTGAGAAAATCCCTCGACAAATAAATTATTTTCCAATTGATCATCCCGAATTAAAGCCAATCCTAAAATTTGTCCGTCAGCATAAATACTGCTAATCACTTGGCCGGCAGATTCGTTATTTTCGTTATGAATATTTTTCATGGTGAGATCAATGGATTCATCCAGCTTTAACTCAAACGTCTGCAAATGCTGTTTGAGTTGTCCGCGATAATGAATACGTGCAATAATTTCTTGACCGGTATAACAGCCTTTTTTGAAGCTAATGCCGTTGAATTTCTCATAATTTAATTCCAACGGAATAAAAGCTTCGCTGGTTTTTTCATTTAATAAAGTGAGATGGTCTTGAATATCTTGTTGTTGCCAAGATTGATTGTTTTGTTGTGGCGTGAAACTAGTTTGATTTTCTTCCTCAGTCAGAGCAAATAAGTAGCGTGGCGATTCGCTGGATATATTCAAATAAAAACCAGAGGATTGTTGAAGCTTTCCGCTAGCGCAAAAGTTTGTATTAGGCGCTGCTTCCGAAAATTCATCCATCAAGCCCGCTAACTGCCAAGCGTCGCTGACATCGGTTAAAGTAGCAGGGAAAAATACCGCATATTTTTTTAGCGTGGCGAGGGTTTTGCCTGCCAAATCACGAGAGGTTATTAAATAATAATTGTCGTTAAACAAAGCCAAATAAAATCCACTGATAGCGCGACCCTTAATATTGCAGAGTGCGCC
Organism: Gammaproteobacteria bacterium; assembly: GCA_964201195.1. GTDB lineage: Bacteria > Pseudomonadota > Gammaproteobacteria > Pseudomonadales > JAHFSE01 > JAHFSE01. The sequence goes on along the minus strand of CAXNEI010000167.1, from coordinate 3,420 downwards.
CAGGGAAGCTTGCTGTTCCGTAATAGATTCTAGATCACAAGTGAGCTGACCTTGGAGCAATTTTTTTGCGCCTTCGCCGCTGACTTGAATAATACCGAGGTGAGTGAGTTGGATCCAGTTGGGTTTCATAGAGGGTCTCAGCAAAGTAGGGCGCAATAGCATACTTGCGTATTGCGCCATGGAATTCAGGATTTCTGGTGTAATGCGCTGTGCTTATTACACCCTACCGATACTATGCTAAGATGCGTGCTACTTTCTAGAGTGATTAGGTGTTATATGAATAATTCTCCAGAGCAATTAAATAAACTCAGATGGCGCTGCCGTCGCGGCATCAAAGAAGTCGAAATTCCGCTTCAGCGTTTTTTTGAGCAATATTATGTTGAGCTAGATGCTAAGCATCAGGCGTTATTCCAGCAATTATTAACCTGTGATGATGTGGATTTATTTGAATGGTTAACCCGTCGAAGTGAAGCTGCCGATGCGCAAATCAATTACATGGTGGACTACATCCTCCGCACCTTGGCAGCTTGAGATACCGCTGCTCCAACAAACCGGTGTGCGTGGGTTATTGGTTATCGCTCACAGTTTGGTGGGGCTAGCGATTATTATTTCTGGCTTATCTTGGTGGATTAAACTCATTTTGCTCGCTGCGGTGTGTTGGCTTTTATTTTATCATTGGCAGCATTGGGTTTTGGGTGTGAACCATTCACCTAAGCAACTCAATTATTCTGCCGCTCAAGGTTGGACAATCACGCTATTGAATAACGAACAAATTCCCGTGGTCTTTGCTGCACCGCTGTGGTTGTCTCAGTGGATCAGTTTATTGCGTGTTGTTGAATTAGATGAATCGGGCAAAAAAGCAATGCGTCGTTTCTCCTTAATACTCTTTCCACAGTTGAATAATAAAGAAAACTATCGAAGACTATTGGTCTTATTGCGCTTTCCGCAGCGAGCCAATTAATAAATCATAAGTTCGTTGCCACACAGAGCCTTATTCTTTTCAGCGTTATGATAAAGCCGAAAATTTGTTTTTTGCTTTGTGAGGGAGGTCTGTATGATAAATCCTGTTAGAGGGTCAATTGAAAATACTCGATTTCTGTCTGTAAAGAAGGAAAAGCCGCTATCGAACTTTACGTGGAATGGCGCGGAATTTTCGCGTTCGCCTTTGGCTCGTGATAGGCCCTTAGCCCGCGACAGGTTGGCGCAGCCATTGAAATTGCGTAGTGCTCGCAGCGATACTATGGATTTTCAATCTCTACACAATCAACGGCAAGAGGCAAAAAGCGATTTATTTTCTTGGGCCAATGCACAGTTAGATGCACAGCAAGCGGAAATTACTCGTTTGCAGAAACAGCTAAAAAGTCAGAGCGGTGAAATAGTGCGGGTGAATGCGCTGTTGTGTGCCGCATTAGCGCCTCAGTAAAAATCTCAGGATCTTAAAACAGTGTTTTTTGCTTCTAACAAAGTCTCTGGATAGTCCAGCGTATAATGCAAGCCGCGACTTTCTCGGCGTTGCAAAGCCGAGCAAATAATTAAATCTGCTACCGTAATTAAATTACGCAATTCAATTAAATCACTGCTGATTTTGTAATTCGAATAATATTCAGTAATTTCTCGCGCCAATAAATCAACCCTATGCTTCGCCCGCTGCAAGCGCTTGTTAGTCCGCACTATGCCCACATAATCCCACATAAATTGGCGTAGCTCGTGCCAGTTGTGTGAGATAACCACGTCTTCATCTGAATTAGTCACTTGGCTTTCATCCCAAGCAGGAATCGCTTCTGGTAAATGAATTCGCTCAAGCCGTTGTTGAATATGTTCTGCCGCAGAAAAAGCAAACACTAAACACTCTAATAAAGAGTTACTGGCCATGCGATTAGCGCCATGCAAACCGGTGCAAGCGGTTTCACCCATGGCATATAAACCGGATAAAGATGAAGCGCCATTTAAATCTGTTAAAACACCGCCACAGGTATAATGAGCAGCAGGCACAATCGGAATCGGTTCGCGACTAATATCGATTCCTAGGCTTAAACATTTTTCATAAATAGTCGGGAAATGCTCAGTAATAAAAGCTAAAGATTTATGGCTAATATCTAAATATAAGCAGGCGGCGCCTAAACGTTTCATTTCATGGTCAATGGCGCGGGCCACAATATCTCGAGGTGCTAATTCAGCGCGCTCATCAAAGCGTTGCATAAAAGCTTCGCCATTGGGTAAACGTAAAATTGCGCCTTCACCGCGCAGCGCTTCGCTAATTAAAAAAGATTGGCCATTCGGATGATATAAGCACGTGGGATGAAACTGATTAAATTCCATATTAGCTACGGGGCAACCGGCGCGCCACGCCATAGCAATACCATCGCCGGTGGCTACGTCAGGATTCGACGTATATAAATAGGCCTTACTGGCGCCGCCCGTAGCTAGCGCTACGCATTTGGCTTTGAATACATCAACGCTGCCTGATTGTTTATCCAATACATAAGCGCCGATACAGCGATTACCAGGTAAACCCAATTTTGCTGTAGTAATTAAATCGACGGCAATTTTATTATTAAAAAATTCAATATTGGGATGGGCTTGCGTCCGTTGCATTAAAGTGTTAGATATTTCTAATCCAGTAGCGTCGGCAGCGTGCAGGATGCGTCGGTGGGTATGGCCGCCTTCTTGAGTGAGGTGCAAACCTTCTTCGCCTTGCGCGTCTTTGGTTTTACTGAAATTAACGCCTTGCTCAATTAACCATTCGATGGCAGTAGGGCCATTTTCTACGGTGAAACGTACGGCGCGCTCATCGCATAATCCGCCGCCAGCATTTAGCGTATCTTGAATATGGGCCTCGATGGAATCCGTTTTATCCATCACTGCAGCAACACCGCCTTGGGCGTAGAAAGTACTGGCCGCAGTAAAATCGCCTTTGCTTAATACTGCAACGCGAGCAAAAGGCGCGAGTTTCAGCGCTAAACTGAGACCAGAAGCGCCGCTGCCGATAATTAATACATCGTGAGAATAATGTTGGTTCATACGTTAATAAAGTCTTAGTCAAGTTGAGCGTAGGATTATAGCGGAGATTAGGGGAGCGCCCTATACTGTGAAGCACTGTTTTTTTGATTGGCGATTCATTAGGGATTTTTATGAAGCACTTGAAAGCTTTTTTATTGATTGGATTTATCCTTCTAGGCTCAGTCGCGCAGTCTGCTATGGCTGCTTCTGCAGGTTATCCTGACTTTACTCACTTAGTCGAAGCTTATGGCCAATCGGTAGTGAATATCAGTAGTTTTCATAAAGCCAAACCTCAGCCTCAAGCGCAAATGAATTTGCCGAATAACCAAGATGTGCCGGAAATTTTCCGTCGTTTTTTTGGTGACATTCCCTTTGATTTTCCAGATCAAGCCAAGCAACCCAAGCAATCTTTAGGTTCTG
>CAXNEI010000166.1:0-4140 GCA_964201195.1 Gammaproteobacteria bacterium | reverse complement strand
TATCTCTATTCCCCACTTCCCGCTAAAATATCTCCTCACTTTATTATTATGATCAATAATTCGCCTAAGGATTTTAGCCATGCGCACTAGCCAATATTTCCTCGCCACTCAACGCGAAACCCCTGCGGAAGCGGAAGTCATCAGCCATCAACTGATGCTGCGTGCCGGCATGGTTCGTCGATTAGCGTCAGGTCTTTATACCTGGCTACCCACTGGGTTGCGGGTGTTGCAAAAAGTCACCCAAATTGTTCGCGAAGAAATGAACAACTCCGGCGCGTTAGAAATTCTGATGCCAATGGTACAGCCTATCGAGTTGTGGGAAGAATCCGGTCGTGCGGAATTTTATGGTCCAGAATTATTGCGCTTTGTCGATCGTCATCAACGACCTTTTTGTTTAGGGCCAACTCACGAAGAAGTGGTGACCGATTGGGTGCGGCAAAACATTCATAGCTATAAACAATTGCCCTGTAATTTTTATCAAATTCAAACCAAATTCCGCGATGAAATTCGCCCCCGCTTCGGCATTATGCGGTCTCGTGAATTTGTGATGAAGGATTCTTATTCTTTCCACTTAACTCAAGACTGTTTAGAAAAAACCTATCAATTGATGTATACCACTTATTGCAAAATTTTCGATCGCTTAGGTTTGCAATATCGCGCAGTACTGGCTGACACAGGCAGCATCGGTGGTAATCATTCCCATGAGTTTCATGTGCTGGCTGATTCCGGCGAAGACTCTATTGCCTTTAGTAATGAAAGTAATTTTGCTTCTAACGTAGAATTATTACCTGATATTAAAGCCGGTGATCCTTCGCCGGATGGTCACGGCCAAATTGAAATTAAACGCGGTATTGAAGTAGGTCATATTTTTCAACTGGGGAATAAATACAGCAGCGCGTTAAAAGCCAGCGTGTTAGATCCGAACGGCCAACCAGCCATTATGACTATGGGTTGTTATGGTATTGGCGTGAGTCGCATTGTGGCTGCGGCAATTGAACAATCTCATGATGAACGCGGCATTATTTGGCCTGCGTCCATTGCACCTTTTCAGTTAGCGATTGTACCGATGAATCTGCATAAATCAGCCTTGGTGCAACAAACAGCAGAATCTCTCTATCAACAATTTACTGCAGCAGGGATTGAAGTTTTATTCGATGATCGCAAGGAAAGACCAGGCGTACAGTTTGCTGATATGGAATTATTAGGTATTCCGCATATGTTTATTTTGGGTGAGAAGAATTTGTTGGAGCAGAAGGTAGAATATAAATGTCGGAAGACGGGGGAAACACAATTATTAGAATTGAGTGAGTGTGTGGATTTTATTAAGCAGTAAATATTCACGCCAGCATCCGTTCGCCCTGAGCCTGTCGAAGGGCCGGCCATTTTTTGAGAAAAGGCTTCGACAAGCTCAGCCCGAACGGGGCACTCTTTTAATCCCTCCCGAACAGGGCATTCTTTCAATGCCTACGTATCTCGCCGTTACTCTGTAACACAGATACAACAATTCGATTACTTTTCTCTCACTTTCTAAAAAGTCACCTACTATAAACTGTACGGGTTGAGGGTTGAACGCAAAACCTTCGGCATTTCATCAGTAGTTTCTGATTTTATCCAGAATGATCAAATGGCGGCCCCTTTGCATGAATAAGTTAAAGCACATCAGCCTTGCCCGCAGTATCTTCAGTAAAAAGTTTTCTTTTGCTCAAGCTATGATTCTTTGTTTAAGTCTCGGTTTAGCTAGCTTAACGCACGCTGAATCACCTCTCTCCAATGAAAAACCTGATATTTTTGTCACCCAATATGAAGCTTCTCTGTGGCTACTGAAAATGTCGGCTCGGATGGAAAAATTCGTCAAAAATGACGTCACTCGCTTAGAGATTCTGCGCCAGGTTTATATTGAGGCGCAAAAAAATAAGCTCGACCCTAATTTTGTCCTGTCAGTCATGCATGTAGAAAGTCGATTTAATCCCCAGGCAATATCGAGTGCCGGCGCTCAAGGATTAATGCAAGTGATGCCGTTTTGGAAAAAGGAACTCGGCCCAGGCCGCCAAGAAAATTTGCGTGACATCAAAACTAATATTCGTTATGGCTGCAAAATCCTCAAAATTTATATGGCGCAAGAAAAGGGCAATCCTGTACGCGCGTTGGCTCGCTATAACGGCAGCACAGGGCGAACTTGGTATCCCACTTTGGTATTGAATGCATGGAAAAGCAATTGGATTATTAACGGCTAATTCTCTACTGCAGGCCGTAAACGACCTGCCTAAATTCATTCAGCCGCTACGCGGCTTTTAAAAAAACAAAGTTCATCTCTTCAAGCACAACTGCTATCCTAGTCATAACTTCTTCCCTTCTTTCTCAAGGCGTTTCATCTACATGCCGTTCCCTCGCGTCACTCGAGAGCTTGCTGTGCTCATTAAACTTGCAAGCCCTATTTTAATTGCTCAACTCGCGCAAATGGGTATGGGATTCGTCGATACCGTTATGGCAGGACGCCTCAGCTCCATCGATTTAGCCGCTGTTGCCTTGGGCACCAGTATTTGGATTCCGATTAATTTATTTATTGTCGGCGTATTAATGGCGACGATACCCGCAATTGCACAATTATTTGGTGGCGATCAACAGCACAAAATTCGCGGTACTTTGCATCAAGCTATGTGGCTAGCCTTATTAATGGGTGCTATTGCTTGGTTACTGCTTCGATATTCACCCTACCTGCTGTTATTACTCCATGTTGATGCGCGCTTATATCCTATTACCCATGATTATTTATTAGCGCTTTCCTGGGGGATGCCCGCAGTTGCATTTTATATAACGCTGCGTTGTTTTTGTGATGCACTGAATCATACTTTACCCAATATGATTATTAGCATCTTGGGCTTACTGCTGAATATTCCGTTTAATTATGTGCTGATCTACGGAAAATTAGGTTTTCCTGCGCTCGGCGCTGTGGGTTGCGGTTGGGCAACTATGGCGGTGATGTGGCTGATGTTATTGGTGATGGCTGGCTATGTATTTGTTGCGCCCCGCTTTAGCCATTTTAAGCTAACAGAAGTCGTCAGCTGGCCGCAAAAAACTGCGCTCCTTTATTTATTAAAATTAGGCCTGCCCATTGGCCTATCGATTTTTTTTGAAATTAGTATATTTTCTGTCATCGCTTTATTATTAGGCTCACTAGGCGCAGAAGTTATTGCCAGTCATCAAGTGGCGCTGAATTTCGCCTCGCTGATTTTTATGTTGCCGCTCAGTATTTCTATGGCGCTCACTATCCGCGTTGGCCAAGCCACCGGACGCCAAGATAAATCAGCTGCGCGCTTTACTTGTCAGGTGGGCATGGGTCTGACCGTGGCCTTAGCGCTATTGCTTTCTATCAGCATGGTTTTCTCTCGTCACTGGATTACTGCGCTATACACCCACGATATTGCTGTGCAAAATTTAGCTGCACATCTCCTCATATATGCCGCTGTCTTTCAAATTTCTGATGGTTTGCAAGCCGCCTGTAACGGCGCCCTGCGCGGACTGAAAGATACTCAGGCCCCTATGTTTATCACGCTGATTGCCTATTGGTGTATTGGTCTACCTGTCGGTTATTTATTAGGCTTAACTCCTGTGTTTAGCGCTGCACCCTGGGGCGCTGAAGGCTTTTGGTTAGGCTTGGTATTAGGCCTGAGCGTTGCTGCAGTTATGTTGGGCGCTCGGCTCATCTATTGTTTTTCTCCTCGTTCTCCCTATTTTGCTTAATCTCACTATACTGTTCTTAAACAGGCCTTTTTAAGCGGAGTCTTATCACTAGCGGCCTAGGGAGAAATTACTGATGACTACACAAACTTCAGCAGCCACTCAACAACCGCCCAGTAATGTCATCGACTTATTTACTGGCCGCCCGCTTAATCAACTGCAGAATACTATTCTGCGGATTGCACCTGAGCATGATCAATTAGAAATTCTTTATAGTAATAATACGTCGAGTAAATTTTACAGTTTAAAAATTGTCTGCTGGGCGCTGCGTGAACAAGGTGATGTGGTTGCCATGGTAGTATATTCCAAAATCAAAATGAGTCTAAAGGAATGGGCAAAAGCTATGCCCGCATCTGACAGTCTTCATGGATTTGTTTAAATAATAATGCACGTTCTTTCTGT
>CAXNEI010000165.1:0-4167 GCA_964201195.1 Gammaproteobacteria bacterium | reverse complement strand
ATATTTCGCCAAGGCTTCTAAACACTGCTGCTGATGAATAGCACCGCGACCAGGTAATTGCTGAAAGCCTGGCATGCGCAAACCAAAGGGTTGGTTTTGCTTCGACCAATACAATACGTCATAACATAATGCGGATAAACGAGCTTCAGAATTGGAATAAGGAAAACTCTGCCAATCGAGCCAAATATCTTGATCCACCGCCTGCACAAAGGTTTTCGTATAAAGCTCATCACTGCGCGCCAGCGTTTTCCAATCCACATGCTTTAAAGAATCACCCGGTAGATAACGTCGCAATCCAGCAAAATCATCCAGCCCAGATTGCTCGCTCATCATCCGACCATCGCCAGAAGCCATTTCATTCAACTCAGACGCTTCTCGCACTGGCCGCGGATACACCCAACAAGACATATCTAATTTCACCCAACTCCACGCTTTGAATAAACCCACAGGATAACGCGTTTCGATTTTTAAGCGCTCAGGCGCATAGTAACCGCGCTTTTTGACCGGTAATAAAATAGGGGCTTCTACAGATTCTTCATTGAAGAGATCAACCCGCTGACGAATCGCGCCCCCCCAAATTAATTCAACGGCTTCATGCGTCCTCTTTCCCGTACGTGTTAGATTGAGAGTAAATACCGCAGACTCACCAACAAAACTATTATCGGCACGAGCCGCTTCCACCACTAAACCCACCAAATTGCGATAGGTATATAACATGGACACCATAAATAAGCTGATCATCAGAAAAGTTAAAGATAAAACCAAACTGTTGGCATAATTAACGCCCCCAAAAAAAATGCCTATTAGTAGCACAACAAAAACCACACCCTGACGAGTAGGCAGAATATAAGTATTTTTGCGGGTTAAAATGGCTTTGCGCGTGGGCTGAATCCGACGATCCATCCAAGCATTTATTTTTTTATTTACGGATCGTTTGAAGGATTGCACAAATAAGAAATTCCATTTTCCGTTCGCCCTGAGCCTGTCGAAGGGCCGACTCAAACTAATCCGTTCACCCTGAGTTTGTCGAAGGGCCGACGCATCGGAATGGGCTTCGACAAGCTCAGCCCGAACGGGCCATCTTCACTTACAACGAAGGTCTTCTCTCAATACCATGCGCATAGTGCTGAGTATAAACAACGGGAATCATATACACAGGAATTTGTGAGAGCTGTAATACTTTAGAAGCCGTAGAGCCTAATAAAGGTAAATCACGCATCACACCACAAGAACCTAAGGTAATCAGATCAGCACCAACAACCACTGATTCCTGCAAAATCATATCCGCTGGTGAACCTTTTAGCACCCGCATATCCACAATACGATCCGCATCATAAGGCGAGTCGATCAGCTCTTGCTGAAAGGCTTCTAACACTTGTTGACGAATCGCATCCATCACTGCATCTAAACCATAGGCTTTTAACTCGCCCATCATTTCCCTCGGAACATACGTTTCCAGCACTGCATCAGCAAAAACCCCCATGGGCTCCACCGCATGCATAATAATCACTCGGGCATTATTGTCTTCGGCCAAGGCCAAGACTTGCTGAAGCATATAGTTGCTGTAAATACCTAAATCGGTGGGATAGAGAATCGTTTTAATCATGAATACTACCTAAAAGACAATGACCATGAACTCAAGCATAGCAGCGGGTTGTTGATTTTCACCGGGGAAAAAAGCCAGATATAAAATTTTTTGTAACCCAGGCTATTGCTGAGCCATCTTCTTGGCATTAACCACTCCATGAGGTACATGGCCTGCCGCCACATAAACAGAAGCCGCTCGACAATGATTCTCTTGATCATCAAAAAAAATGTCCGCATTAAATGCCTGCAGAAATTCACTCTTATCCATGCCGCCTAAAAATAAGGACTCATCAATCCGAATATCCCAAGCCCGCAAGGTACGCACGACTCGCTCATGGGCTGGCGCCGAACGTGCAGTCACCAACGCAGTGCGCAACAAAGAATTGGTTTGAGGAAAATTTTTCTGAATATGATTGAGCGCCGCTAAAAAATCTTTAAAGGGTCCGCCCGTTAACGGCATTTTTGCCTCCGCTTTTTCTTTTGCGGTGAAAGCCGTTAATCCCTGCTCTTGATAAACCCGCTCCGCTTCATCAGAAAATAAAACTGCGTCGCCGTCAAAGGCGATACGTAATTGTTCGCTGCTATCAGTGCTTTTTCTACCCGGCAAAATAATCGCAGCAGCAATACCTTCGCCCAATGCACGACAGACATCCTCTGAATTAGTCGACAAAAATAAATGGCCGCCAAAAGCTTTAATATAACGGTAAGGGCTTAAACCACCAGTAAATGCCGCACGAGAAATCGGTAATTGATGATGCTCAATAGAATTAAATACCCGCAAACCTGTATCGGAAGAATTACGTGATAATAAAATCACTTCTATACGAGTAGTTTCATCTAAGCAGGCATTAATGGCTAATAATTTTTTCACTAAAGGAAAAGCATCGCCTGGTTGCAGCACATCATCTTCATGTTCAATTTGATATTGACGATAGGCCTCAAGGCCTTGCTCTAAATAAACTTGATGGCTTTCTTGCAAATCAAATAATGCCGTGGAAGAAATGGCTACGACTAATCTGTGTGCGGGGTGATGAGTCATGATTGCGTCCTGGATATACTGATGCTTAAACGATAAGATTGACAGAGTATAGTGTAAAAGTTACTGTGCGGATCTTATCAAAATTGCTGAGGCAATATCTTATTATGTGGCAATACATCATTAAAATCGCACTTTCCGCAATTGTTTTAGTCACCGTTGCTGAACTGGCAAAGCGTAATCCGCTCTGGGCTGCCACATTGGCCTCCTTACCTATCGCATCGATTCTCACCTTCATTTGGATTTATTTAGATTCAGGTGATGCAAGTAAAATTAGCGCTTTGTCGGAAGGTATTCTGTGGTTGGTGATTCCCTCACTGCTATTCTTCATTACCCTACCTCTATTATTGCGCAATGGCTTTGGATTTTGGGTGAGCCTCGGCAGCGATTGCGTCATCACGGGATTAGCTTATTTTGGCATGATTAAATTATTGGGCTGGATGGGAGTGAAGATTTAACAAAACCGTAGAGGCGTATTGCACAGTACACCGCTACTCAGACAACTCATCACCCTCAATTTTTTCTGTTCCCGCTTTTTTTAGCAAGTCCAATGCTGTCTGCTGATCTACTAACAATTCAGCAGGAAAAGACTCAGAACCAGCACAAGAAGGTTGCAACCATGGAATTCTTTTATTCGTAGCAAGTTCATATAAAGTTTCTGGAGATACATCAAAACCACAGCTCCAAGCTAGGCTAGGCCACTCATCCAAATAAAAATTTTTGAACGCCTCAACGTCTCTAATGGATTGCGCAGCAGCATAATGAAACACAAGATCCCGCAAATCTACCTCTCCGGCTTCTTCTGTATTAAACTTCAACCAGATCCGATAATCCTTAACATGACGAGCATTTTGAACGCTAACAATCATAGACACCTCTTTTAAACAAGCGGGCTAATTTTATGGAATTCCTTGGTGCTCCACATTTGCATGAGTTCATCCCTATGTAATTCAGCCCATTCTTCTACCAGACCACGCACTTTAGCAGGCAGCTTACCTGCAAGTACATTCAATGTTTGAATATCTAGTGTTGCCTGATACTCATTATAACGCACATGAAAATGCGGCGGATTGTGCTCATCAAAATACATCATAATCACAATGCCAAGAAATCGGCATATTTCAGGCATAATATCCCCCTACCACAAAAATAAATTATTCCGCTTTCTTATCACAGCAACTCATCGCTGGTTTATGGCAATCCATCGCACCTTCTTTTTTACAGCAATTATCCATCGCACAAGGGCCAGCGCCGTGTAAAACGATTTGCAATAAACCACCGGCAATAGCAATATTTTTCAAAAACATAATCATCTGCATTTGATCAGCAAAATCGCTATGAAACATTACCGCAGAGACAATAGAAAAAACCGCCAACAGTAAAGCAACTATGCGCGCCCTAAACCCAATAAATAATAAAATTCCGCCGCCTAATTCTAATAAAATGACCAGGGGCAATAAAGCACCAGGAAGCCCCGCACTTTGCATAAAACCTTGCGTATCTGCATAACCGATAATTTTATTAATACCCGCTAACACAAAAAT
>CAXNEI010000164.1:0-4185 GCA_964201195.1 Gammaproteobacteria bacterium | reverse complement strand
GCACATACGCCGCGTTCCAACGCTCTGGGCCGATGGCGCGCAAAAAAGTTGCAGGATGAAAAGTGCCCGCGCCCACTTCCAAATCCAGCGGCTGCAAAATCACGCAGCCCTGCTGTGACCAGTAATTTTGCAGCGTCAAAATCAACTCTTGGAAATGGATGGGGTTGATAGCCGTGGTTTTACTCATAAATGTGCTCGTTGATCGGAGTTTAGGCAGGAAAATTTAGCGGAGGCTTTCCTCCGGGTGGGTGAAGTTTAATATGGGTTTGGGATATTGCCTACCTATAAAGTACTTGGCTTTTCATCCAAGTTTCGTCATCCCGCGACGCCCTTTATTTAAAAATGTTAGGGCGGGATCTTGAAGGTTCCTAATTGGCTTCCCCTGATTTAGAATTAGCTGATGTTATAGCCATAATATATGATGAACAGTTAAAAGGAGCTAACCATGCCAGAGATAGCAAGATTTTACGGGATAATTATTAAGTTATTTTTTGGAGATCATCCTCCGCCACATTTTCATGCAGTTTATGGTGAGTATGTGGGTTTATTTAATATTGAGACGCTTGAAATGATCGAAGGCGATTTGCCGCCAAGGGCAAAAAAGTTAGTGCTTGAATGGGCTATAGTGAATAAAAATGAATTAATCCATATGTGGAAAAATCAAGAGTTTCATAAATTACCGTCTTTGGAGTAGTCACATGCACACACCAAAAATCAAAACAGCTATTGCGCTTAACGATCATGTTTTATTGATCGAGTTCGATAATCAGCAAAGAAAAATTTATGATGTAACTCCGCTGTTATCTCGCGCTATGTTTGAGCCATTGAAAAATAAATTATTGTTTAATAGCGTTTCTGTTGAGCAAGGTGGTTATGCGGTTGCTTGGGGTTCAGAAATTGATATTAGTGAATATGAATTGTGGCAGCATGGAAAGAATTATTCCGAAAATATTTCTTTTTGAAACCGCGTAGCGGTTATGGATGGCGTAACGAGGAATAAAAATGATCACCCAAAAAATACTCGAAGCCTATTATAAAAAATCACCTTTTGGTGAGGATGGCGGTATTTCTCAGAAAACTATTTACGTTTATGCGGGGCCCTATTTAATTCCAATACCTAATATAGCCTTGCGACAATCTGTTGTGGTGTACCATGATCTCCATCATATTATTTCTGGTTATAGCAACAGTCGTATTGGCGAGGGTGAAGTTGGTGCTTGGGAGTTGGCGACGAATTGTTGGAATAAACCGCTCGCGGTTTATTTGAATTTATGTGGCATGGCGACGGGAATTCTGTATGCGCCTAAACGAATGATGAAAGCATTTATGCAAGGTTGTTGTTGCACGAATTTGTATGATTTATCTGCTGCTGAGCTGCTGGATAAAGAATTTACTTTGTTGCAATCCTATGTTTTTGATGCAAAGTGTAAAGGGAGAAAAAGAGCGATTAACCAATTACGGTTTGCCTTCTATTTTTGTGCTGCCTTAGCAATTTTGCCTGGTATGTTAATCGTTGGTTGGTTATATCAAATTCGTAGGACACAATAACGTCTCCGCGTATTGCGCCGTTAATTAGTTTTTCGGTGTAATGCGCTGCGCTTATTACACCCTACGAAAAGTGGTTTAAAAACCGCGTAGCGGTTACTGATGGTAGGCAGGTCGTTTACGGCCTGCATAAAGAGGAATAAAAATATTTCGTCCCAGCGGGACGATTGAAGGGGCGTGAAATTGATTTAAGAAATAATTCAGCCGTCCCTACAGGACGAATTTCTGTTATGTTATTTTTTTGCAGGCCGTAAACGACCTGCCTACCATCAACAGCCACTCCGTGGCAAAAAAACGTAAGGAAACTCTTATGCCCATCGACCAAAAAATTAATTACCTCGAATTCCCTGCGGCAGATTTAGATGCAACAGAAAATTTCTACTCAAAAACTTTTGCGTGGAAATTTACTGACTATGGCCCTGAATATCGCGCATTCACTGATGGCCATATGGATGGCGGATTTTATAAAGCACCATTAACTGCTACCACAGCAAAAGGTTCGGTGTTGGTGGTGTTATATGCCAAGCAATTAGAAGAGGCTCAAAAGTGCGTAGTTGTTAACGGCGGACAAATCAGTAAAGCGATTTTTACTTTTCCGGGCGGCCGACGTTTTCAATTTCTCGATCCCAATGGTAATGAACTGGCGGTTTGGTCGGATCAGTAAGGGATTATTTTTCTCCATAATAAGAAGACAAGTGAGGTATAATCCGGCCCTTTATACTATTCAGCCGCATTATTTTAGAAGTGACCTATGATTCGTTTCCAACAAGTGAGCCTTGCTCGCGGGATAAAACCCCTATTAGAAAATACCGATGTTACCTTAAATCCTGGCGAAAAAGTCGGACTTGTGGGTTCCAATGGCATGGGAAAATCCAGTTTATTCGCGCTGTTGCGCGGTGAATTGCAAGTCGATCAAGGCAGTGTGGATTTCCCTGCAAAGTGGCAAGTGGCTCATGTAGCGCAAGAAACGCCGCCGCTTGATCGTTCGGCCATTGATTATGCCATTGATGGAGACGTGAAATTACGTCAATTAGAAAGTGAGTTAGCTGAGCTAGAAGATCAACCAGAAACCCATGAGAATGGCGAAAAAATTGGTGAGATTTATGGCGCGCTGTCCGATGCGGATGCCTACACGGTGCGTTCGCGAGCCGAGCAATTATTGATTGGTTTGGGTTTTAGCATGGCGCAGCTGAATCAATCAGTGGCGAGTTTCTCCGGCGGTTGGCGAATGCGATTGAATTTGGCGCAAGCCTTGATGTGCCCTTCTGATTTATTGTTGCTTGATGAGCCCACCAACCATTTGGATTTGGATGCAATTATTTGGTTAGAAGATTGGCTAAAAAAATATGCGGGCACTTTAATTATTATTTCCCATGATAGGGATTTCCTCGATGGTGTAGCCAACGTCATTGTTCATATTGATGATAGAAAACTCAAGCGCTACTCCGGAAATTATTCTGCTTTTGAACGGCAACGTGTAGCGCAAATTATTTTGGCGCAAAGTGCCTTAGAAAAACAAAATCGTCAGCGCGCCCATTTAGAATCTTTTATTACCCGATTTAAAGCGAAAGCCAGCAAAGCGAAGCAAGCGCAGAGTCGAATGAAAGCCTTGGCGAAAATGGAAGAGCTGGCACCGTTGCGTGCAGCAGCAGAATTTTCCTTTGAATTTCGTGAGCCACTGAAATCACCGGATACTTTATTGGTAATGGATGAAGTGCGTGCGGGGTATATTATTGACGATGAGCAGGGCAATCAGCAGGAAAAAATCATTGTATCGGATATTAATTTTTCTTTGCATACCGGTCAACGTATTGGTTTGCTTGGGGTGAATGGCGCTGGTAAATCCACTTTAATTAAAACCCTTGCAGGTTCAATGCCGCCAGTCAGCGGTGATGTGCAAATGAGTCGCGGTACGGTGATTGGATACTTTGCTCAACATCAAGTGGAAATGTTGCGTCATGATCAATCGGCTTTGTGGCATTTAGCGCAAATCGCACCGCGTATTCGTGAACAGGAATTACGTAGTTTTATTGGTGGTTTTAATTTTAATGGCGATATGGCTACTGCGCCGATTGCGCCTTTTTCTGGTGGTGAAAAAGCCCGTTTGGCTTTGGCGTTAATCGTGTGGCAACGACCGAATTTATTATTACTCGATGAGCCGACTAACCATTTGGATTTAGAAACACGTGAAGCATTAACCGATGCGCTAGCGCAATTCGACGGCACTTTAATTGTGGTTTCCCATGATAGACATTTATTACGCGCAACCACAGATCAGTTTATGTTGGTGGCGGATGGCGCCTTAACGGCCTTTGATGGTGATTTGGATGATTATCGCAATTGGTTGTTTAAAACTAAGCTATCGAATAAATTAAATGCTGCAGAAGTTAAGCCGGCCAAAGTTGCATCTGTTGTTGCACAGCCGCAAAAAGCTTCTACTGAGTCGAAAAAAGCGGTGATGGCACGGCTGAAAAAATTAGAAGAACAGATTGCGCAAGTGACAAAAAACAAGGCTATTATAGATGAACGACTGGCTGGGGCTGACATGTATGAATCTGCACAAAAAGAAAAGCTAAAAGCAGCTTTAGCTGAGCAAACGGCTTGTGTTAAACAATTGGTCGAATTAGAAGTCGAGTGGTT
>CAXNEI010000163.1:0-4192 GCA_964201195.1 Gammaproteobacteria bacterium | reverse complement strand
ATTCAAATTGTTGCGACTCTTCTGCAATCACTGAAGCAGTGCCTGCAATCGATAAGTTTTTCAAAATAGGTCGCAATACACCCAGCACCAAAGCAGCAATTAATAAAAGTCCAAAGCCTTGTTTAGCCGCCTGAGAAAACCAAGATTGTTGCCAAAAAGATTCTGCGGGAATATCGATTTCTTTATTCGACAGATCGATGAACTTTTGATTAATCACACTCACCACATCACCGCGCTGTGCATTAAAGCCCACACTGTCTTTAATTAAGGTACGAATACGTTCTATTTCTGCCGCAGGAATCGGCTGCCTTACTTCTACCGATTTTTTATTTTGTACTTGAGTGGTTGCCGCATCATCGACTACTACAGCAACGGATAATCGTTTTACATTACCGACGGATTGCTGGGTATGGCTAATGACGCGATCTAATTCATAATTACGCGTTGCCTGAGAACGACGTTCTCCATTTGCACCTTGCGCAGCTGTATTGGTTGCGCCCTGTGTCGGCGCTGTGTTAGATAAAGCACCAGGAATACCAGAGGCTATTGAACCTGCGCCACTGTTTTCATCCACCACTTGTTCACTGCGTAACGCGGGTAAATCAGGGTTATAACTTTCTGAAGCTTGCTCTACTTTGGTAAAATCCAAATCTGCGGTCACTTCTACTTTAAAATGCTTAGCGCCCACGATAGGTTCTAAAATATTTACAATACGATCTCGATATGCCTTTTCTATTTGTCGGGCATACTCTAATTGTTTCGTCGCTAATCCAACGCCTTCATCAGCGCCATGATCAGACAATAAATTACCTTGCTGATCCACTACCGTCACTTCCTTGGCTTGCATTTCTGGCACACTGGAAGCCACCAAATGTTCTATGGCTGAAATATGGCTTTTTTCTAATTTTCTACCGGGAAATAATTCGACAAATACGGAGGCGCTGGGCTTGCGATCATCACCAACAAAAACAGCTTGTTTAGGAATGGCTAAATGCACGCGTGCATTTTTAACACTACTGATACTGCTGATGGTCCGCGCTAATTCACCTTCTAAACTACGGTTATAACGGGCTTTTTCCATAAATTGACTGGTGCCAAATCCAGAATCTTTATCTAATAATTCATAGCCCATTTTGCTATCAGAAGAAAATCCTGCTGCCGCTAATTTAAGGCGTGCTTGATCAATTTTATTGCTCTCCACCATCAACATATTGGTGTTAGTATCAATTTTAAAGGGAATATTTTCTGTTTGCAGTAAATCAGAAATATGCGCAGCATCTACACGAGAAATATCGGTATAGAGGGGTCGATAATTAGTTTCTTGTGTCCACAAAATAGCACCAACACCAATGGCCACACTGACTGCGATACCGACTAACAAACCAATTTGTCGGATAACCGATAATCCGCCCAGACCCTCTAGCACTGAAGAAGTAGGAGGAGTTAATGTATCTGCATTTGCCATAGTAATTCTCAGAACCTAAACATTGCTTTAAATCGGCATATTCATAATATCTTTATATGCATCGATCAATTTATTGCGTACTTGCTGCATGGCTTCAAAAGCCAACGAGGCTTTTTGTGACGCCAGCATGACTTGAGTAATATCAATACTGGAATCACCCCTTTCATAAGCGGTTTTTAATGCTTCAGAGTGCTGTTGAATATCATTTACTTTATTCAGCGCGGAATGCAAAATTTTTGCAAAATCTAATGCGCCACCACGCTCAGTCTGATTAAAAGTACTCAGCGGTAATTGGTTTTCTTGAAAAGCGGTTTCACGTAATTGGCGAATATTCGCCAATAAACCTGACAGATCGATTGCTGAAGTCATGATAACGCCTCACCAGGTGACAGTTTTTTGTCTCTGTGAGTGATTTATTTCCACTCATGCTGTGGAAATGCACGAAATAAGCCAGTTTTTAGGAGAGATTAAAGCGACAAACCCTGCTCGCGCATCTTTGCCATTTTATAGCGCAAAGTCCGCGGACTGATTCCTAATTTTTGCGCCGCCACTCGCCGACTGCCTTGAGTTTCTTTCAACACATCAGCAATCATCTGAAACTCATGCACTTGCATTCGAGCATCTAATTCACCAGATTGCTCATTCAGCGCTGGCTCTTGTAGTACGGATTTTACTTCTGCTAAAGAGAACATATCATTTTTATGCTCTATCACTGCTTGTTCTGCTGTTCCCTGTTCTTCTAAGAATAAATCTTCAGCTGTAATCCATTGTCCTTGCGCTAAAATCACTGCGCGCTGAATCACATTATCTAGCTCTCGCACATTACCAGGCCAGCCATAAGCCAGTAATTTTTCTTTTGCTGCTGAGTCAAAACGAAGATTTTTTTTCTGTTCTTTTTTCTGCCCTATTTTATGTAAACAATAGTCAGCTATCGCCAGAATATCTCCTGGTCTTTCTCTTAAAGGTAACCAACGTAAGGGAAAAACATGGAGCCGATAATAAAGATCTTCGCGGAAATTCCCCGCCCCTATTTCTTTTTTTAAATCTCTATTCGTTGTCGCCAAAACCCGCACATCTAAGGCAATGGTTTTCTTG
Organism: Gammaproteobacteria bacterium; assembly: GCA_964201195.1. Classification (GTDB taxonomy): domain Bacteria; phylum Pseudomonadota; class Gammaproteobacteria; order Pseudomonadales; family JAHFSE01; genus JAHFSE01. Next base: position 1,632 of record CAXNEI010000163.1, on the reverse strand, counting down.
CCACCAATACGCTCCACTTCTTTTTCTTGTAATACGCGCAATAATTTTGCTTGCAAGGCTAACGGCATTTCGCTCACTTCATCCAATAATAAAGTGCCCCCATTGGCTTGTTCAAATTTACCGGGATAACTTTGATAGGCACCACTGAAAGCGCCTTTTTCATGACCAAATAAAGTCGCTTCCAACATGGTTTCAGGAATAGCTGCGCAATTAATCGCAATAAAAGCTTGATGACGACGGTCTGAATGCTGATGAATATAACGAGCTAACACTTCTTTTCCGGTACCACTTTCGCCTAAAATTAAAACTGAAGCATCGGATTGCGCCACTTTTTTTGCCAAAACCAATAACGCTAAACTGGCAGGATCTTCTGCTACTGGCGAATCACTGCCTTGATCAAAAACGAGAGCAGAATAATATTCTTCTATTTTGGTTAATAATTCTTGATGAGAAAATGGCTTGGCTAAATAATCCAACGCGCCTTTTTGCATAGCAGCCACTGCATTTTTAACACTGCTATAGGCGGTCATAATGATTACAGGAATCAGTGGATAGTGCTTATTTAACGACTCCAATAATTGAATACCGTTGATTTCTGGTAAATTCACATCGGTAATCACCAATCCGATGGTTTCACGGGCCACCACTAGCATGGCTTGTTGCGCATCGGGTAATGCGACATAAGGATATCCTGCTAGCTCGAGCGTTGCAGTGAGCGCTTCCCTTAATGCAGCATCGTCTTCAATAATTAAAATTTTGGCTGTTTTTTCCATACTCATATTCAAGCGACGTCACTTAATAATACAGCGGGAAAGGTCCAGACAAATTGGGCACCGGCTTGTGCTGAATCACCTAAATGTAAATCTGCTTGATGGGCTTTCGCCACGCTGGAAACTACAGCCAAACCTAATCCGGTGCCATTTTCTTTGGTAGAGAAAAAAGGTTGAAAAATGGATTGTTTGACTGATGCTGAAATACCTGGGCCATTGTCCTCTACCACAATAATCAACTCTTTATTTTCATTGAGCGTTGATTGAATCACCACCTGCGCAGCATTATCTGAAGCCGCCTCAATAGCATTATTCACTAAATTAATAAAGGCACCTAATAAAGCCTCTTTGTTGCATAATAAAGTCAACGTAGGGTCGCTTATTTCTATCCGTAATTGGGCATGAGTTTTTTGCAGGATAGGCATCAACGTCATTTCTAACTCAGCAAAAAAAACACCGAGCGTCACTGAGTGATTAACCGGAATTTCCGAGCGAGCAAATAACAGCATATCTTTTACTTGTTGTTCTAAATGTTGAAGGCTAGTCATAATACGTTTAGAAAATTCGTTTTTTTGTTCGTCGGATAATGCGCCAGTCGTTAAATGCGACGCATATAACATAGCGGAAGACAGCGGCGTGCGAATTTGATGGGCTAAGGCTGCGGTCATATTACCCAATTCGGATAATCGACGATGACGCTCCAATCTTTCTTGTAATAAACGGGTTTCGGTTAAATCATTGAGAACAATTAACTGGCCCACGCCATCGGATAAAGAACGAGTTTGAATGCTAATGCGACGACCATCTTTGAGCGATACTTCATGCCCATCATCTAAACGCGGCGCAAAACTGTGCTGAATAA
>CAXNEI010000162.1:0-4196 GCA_964201195.1 Gammaproteobacteria bacterium | reverse complement strand
CACACCCCTTCCTTTAGACTCACTTCATATTGGATAAGGCTGGGGGTTGAGAAAAAAGCCTCATCTGTGTATGTTGCTGCAACCCAAAGAAAGTTTTTCAGGCAAGAAGCGAGAACCTATTTCATGCGAATTATACTATTAGGCCCACCTGGCGCCGGTAAAGGCACGCAAGCTAAATTTATTATGGATCGCTATCAGATCCCACAGATTTCAACCGGCGATATGTTGCGTGCTGCGGTAAAAGCAGGCACTGACTTAGGTGTAGCGGCAAAGCGAGTGATGGATGCCGGTGGTTTAGTCTCTGATGACTTAATTCTCGGATTAGTGAAAGAGCGTATTGCACAGCCTGATTGTCAGCAAGGGTTTTTATTCGATGGTTTCCCGCGCACTATTCCACAAGCAGAAGCCTTGGTCACGCAAGGTGTGGTGATTGATGGTGTTATTGAAATCGTTGCCAATGATGAAATGATTGTTGGGCGTTTAGCGGGGCGCTGGACTCATGCAGCATCAGGTCGGGTTTATCATGTGTTGCATAATCCGCCAAAACTAGCGGGGCATGATGATGAAACGGGTGAAGCATTGATTCAGCGAGAAGATGATAAAGAATCTACCGTAAGAAAACGTCTAGAAATCTATCACCAACAAACTAAACCCTTAGTGGCTTTTTATCAGCAGCAAGCGAAGCAATCGCAAGATCAATTGCGTTATATTCAAATTGTCGGTTCTGATCCGGTAGAGGTAGTGAAAGAGAAAATTTTTTCTCAGTTGGATCAGGATTAATTAGCGATGAAACATCCGGTGGGCGTGATTGTAGTCAATTTAGGCACGCCGGATGCGCCAACAGTTCCCGCCATTCGTGCTTATCTGGCAGAATTTTTAAGTGATCCTCGCGTAGTGGAACTACCAAAATATTTATGGTGGTTGGTGCTGAATTTTTTTATTCTACCTTTTCGGGCAAAAAAATTAGTGCCGATTTATCAATCCGTTTGGATGCCAGCGGGTTCGCCGCTGAAGGTCATCACCGAGCAACAAGTCAAACAACTTGCCGCGCAATTTCAACATCAACCGGTGCATATTCGAATGGCAATGACTTATGGTCAGCCAAGTATTCCTGCTGTGATCGATGAATTGTTGGCCCAAAATGTTCGACATCTCATCGTGCTTCCTTTATATCCGCAATATTCTGCTACGACGACAGCTGCTGTATTTGATGCGGTAGCAAAACATTTAATAACCCGTCGTGATGTGCCTGCATTGCATTTTATTCGTGATTATTATCAGCAGCCAGGTTATTTAGCTGCGTTAAAAGAAAGTGTGAATGTTTTTCAGCAACAGCACGGCGTTCCTGATCGATTAATTTTTTCCTTTCATGGTATTCCGCAAGCCTGTGTAGAAAAAGGTGATCCGTATTTTCGACAGTGCAAAGAAACGGCGGAATTGTTAGCGGAAACCTTAGGGTTATCGGCTGATCAATGGCAGTTAGCTTTTCAGTCGCGTTTTGGTAAACAGGTTTGGTTGCAGCCTTATTTAGATAAGCTGCTTGAAAAGTTGCCCCAACAAGGTGTGCGTCGAGTACAAATTATTTGCCCTGGATTTTCCGCTGATTGCATTGAAACTTTAGAGGAAATTGCGCAACAAAATAAAGAAACCTTTTTAGCGGCAGGTGGCGAATATTTTGAATATATCCCTGCGTTAAACGATCAGCCGAGTCATATAAATTTTTTGGTGAATTTTCTAGCAAATAAAATAAATACAATTTCTGCATCCTAAATAATAAAAAAATAGACGAGCGCTTTTTATTCTAACGTAATTATGGTACCTTACGTCCGCCTGTTAATCAGGTACAGGTCTGAGTTGAGTAAAGTAAAGAGGGTTTGTTCTTATGTTAAGAGAAAAGAGAGCGCCAAGAGGAAGAAAAGCTGCTGCAACTACAGCAAAGAAAGTAGTAAAAACTAGAGGTCGTACGAAAGGTTCCGCCAATAAAGTGAGTCATCCTATGTCTGTATTACATAAAGAGTTGCAAGCATTAAAAGCTGCATTGCAGAGCGCAAAGAAAAAAGTGCGCACTGCTAAAAAAGAAGCTACCCAATTCGGCACTAAGACAGCCCATAAATTGGCTGAAGCGGCAGCGAATGAAAAAGCTAAGTTAGAAAGCAAAGCAGCAGAGCTCAACCAAAAAATTAAAGCCATGCGCATTGGCGAGCGTGTTCATGCGCTATATGAGCAAGTGAAAAAAGCTGAAGCGGAAGTGGAAGCCAAGGTAAAACAATTTCAGCATCAATTGACTGATAAAACCATGGATGATTTTGAGAGGGCGCTTGCTAGCTTCAAAAAGAAGTGGCACAAGCGCCGCGCCCAAGTCAATGCCAAAAGAACAGGTGCTAAGCGGAAGAAGTTAGTAGCGAAAGCTAAGGCTGCTGCAACTAAAGTAGAAAGACATGTGAAACGATTGGAAAGAAAAGCAACCGGTCGCGTTGTTGTTGCGAAGAAAAAAATCGGTGCAGCGGTTCGTGTGGCAAAAGCGCCGGTAGCTAAAAAACCTGCAGCGAAAAAAGCGGCTGGTCGTCGTGGTAGACCACCTAAAGCTCAATAAGCTTTTTTCTCTGTGCGATAAAAATCCCCGCCTTTGTGCGGGGATTTTTTTTGGGCGTTTGAATGCACTGGCTGAGTGGCATCAGTCTTTAAATCGTGCTATAAAGAGTACTCTTTAACATGTTGTTTAGAGTGCGAGAGTAAAGGCGATGAGTATTATGAACGTGATCAGTGCGAATCAACTGAAAATCCAAGGTATTTCCGTGGTTGCAGCGGCATTGCAGCAGGCCACGGAGGCTGTGATCAGCGTGCGTGGCGAGGGAAAGTATGTGGTCATGGATTTTGCTCAGTATGAGAAATTCCGCGAATACGAATTAGAAGCTGCTTTGCTTGAGGCGAAGCGTGATGTGAAAGAAGGTCGTTATGTCAGTGAAACAGCTGCTCAGCATGTAAGGCGAGTGAGTCGTGGTTTATAAACTGATTTTTCCCGAGCGCTATTTGAAGCGTGCTCGCCAATTTCTCAAAAAGCATCCCACCTTGCTGAAGCAATATCAAAAAACCATAGAGCTCCTTGAATTAAATCCTCAACATCCTTCCTTGCGCTTGCATGCCTTAGATGGGCGCTTAAAAGGCTTGTCCTCAGTTTCTGTTAATATGAGTTATCGCATCCTATTAGAAATTATCATCAAGAAAAATGAGATTATTTTTGTTGATATAGGCAGTCATGAGCAAGTTTATTAGCGATCATTACTTGATTTTCTCGCCATTACACCTAATAATACACCAAATCATACACATGATAAGGTGATTCAGATGCGAACGAATGTGGTGTTAAACGACAGGCTGGTCAAAGAAGCTATGGCCTTAAGCCAACTCACAACAAAGCGTGAGCTTATTGAAGTCGCTCTAGAAGAATTTGTCGCTCATCGCAAGCGGCTTAATTTGCGTGACTTGAAAGGGGTGGGTGGTATTCGTGACGATTATGATTATAAAAGTCTGCGTACTGGAAAGACTACATTGAAAAATGTGTCAAAGAATAAGTAATGTACTTAATCGATACCTCAGTGTGGATTGATTACCTCAATGGTCGTGCTACAAAAGCGGTAGAGTTTCTCGATGCTTTGTTAAAAAATCCTCTGGCGATTGGTATTGCTGACGCTATTTATATGGAAATTTTACAGGGTGCGCGTGATCAAAAGAGTTTTGATCGATTTCGAGATTATTTTTCTAGCCAAATTTTTTATCGATTCGCTGATTCTGAAAAGAGTCATGCAGCTGCTGCGCAGATTTATTTTAATGCGCGAAAGGCAGGCGTTACCGTACGATCAACGTTAGATTGCTTAATTGCTCAGTGTGCGATTGAGCACGAATTGATTTTATTCCATCAAGATAAAGATTTTCTGCAGCTGGCCCGCCTGTTGCCTAAGTTGCAGCAGGAGCATTTTTTATGAGGAATGAGGCGTTATCTTAAATCGTTTTAATAACGCCGAATTCACTATCACCGATAAAGAGCTTTATAGTGGACCCCATAGTCCAGACAATTTTTAGCTGAATTTAAGAGGGCATCTTTTCCCGCAGCGGATTGGCGCTGCCCCAGTTTGTGGTGGCTTAGGCTTGTTTAGCTTCAGCCCGCCACGATCTTCTTTGCAGCAGATTGGGGCCCT
>CAXNEI010000161.1:0-4200 GCA_964201195.1 Gammaproteobacteria bacterium | reverse complement strand
CATCAAATGTATAGGCTCCACCACCTTCACTGAATATCGAGGAATTTTTGAAAAAGATCGTGCTTTATCGCGACGTTTCCAAAAAATTGATGTGGCAGAACCCACAGTGGATCAGACCTATCAAATTTTAAAAGGTTTAAAAACACGCTTTGAAGAGCATCATCAAGTGCGTTATACCGATAAAGCGTTGCAAGCAGCGGCAGCGTTAGCGGATAAATATATTAATGATCGATTCTTGCCAGATAAAGCGATTGATGTCATTGATGAAGCGGGAGCTTATCAACGACTACAAATTGCAAGCAAACGTAAAAAAGTGATTGGTGTTACCGATGTGGAAAGCGTAGTAGCAAAAATTGCTCGCATTCCAGCGAAAAATGTTTCTACTTCCGACAAGCACATGTTAGAAAATCTTGAGCGCGATTTAAAAATGACCGTGTTTGGTCAAGATGAAGCCATCGAAGCCGTAAGTATCGCGATTAAAATGTCGCGCGCTGGTTTAACGGCACCCAATAAACCTATCGGGAGTTTCTTATTTACTGGACCTACCGGTGTGGGCAAAACTGAAGTGGCGCGTCAATTAGCGCAAGTAATGGGCGTTGAGTTAGTTCGCTTCGATATGTCGGAATATATGGAGCGTCATACGGTATCGCGTTTGATTGGTGCGCCTCCAGGTTATGTTGGATATGACCAAGGTGGTTTATTGACAGAAGCTGTCACCAAACAACCGCATTGTGTCTTATTATTAGATGAAATTGAAAAAGCCCATCCCGATGTATTCAATTTATTATTACAAGTGATGGATCACGGTAGCTTGACGGATAACAACGGTCGTAAAGCCGATTTCCGCAATATCATATTAATCATGACCAGTAATGCGGGCGCAGAGCAAATGTCGCGTGCTTCTATTGGTTTTACCGAGCAAAATCACACTACCGATGGTATGGAACATTTGAAAAAAATGTTCACGCCTGAGTTCCGTAATCGCCTCGATACTATTATTCAATTCCGTAGTTTGGATTTATCTATTGTGAAAAATGTGGTGGATAAATTCTTGGTTGAATTACAAGTTCAGCTGGATGATAAGCGAGTGACAATTCATGCCGATGAAGCGGTTTGTGTTTGGTTAGCGGAAAAAGGCTATGATCCGAAAATGGGTGCGCGGCCGATGGCGCGTTTAATTCAAGAAAAAATTAAACGCCCACTGGCAGAGCGCATTTTATTTGGTGATTTAAGTCAGCAAGGCGGCGAAGTATTTATTACTTTAGAAAATGGCGAATTAAAATTCTCCATTGAACAGCCAGAAAAAAGTTTTGCTTGATTGGAAAGTTAAGTGATGAATTTTTTTAGTGAACTCAAGGAAAGCTTTCGGAGCGATTTTAGACATCATGGATGTGTCTTGATGGGCCAGGGATGGCCCGTTCATCGCGGAGAAAGCTTTTCTTGAGCTCGCAAAAGCGCAGTTCTTATATATCCAACATAGCTTGAACCTGCTTAGGGTCAACCCGCTGCAATAAAGGCGTAAATGTCTTAATCTCATGATTCAATAATAAGCTTTTCGCATCGCTCCATTGCAACTCAGCAATATTTAAAAAGTCTTCTATCTGTGTCGCTAATTGTGGCAGTACAGGCTTCAAATAAAGCGTTAGTAAGCGAAATACATTAAGTCCCACTGTACACACTTGTTGAACGCGTTTTTCCTGTCCTTCTTGTTTGATTAAAGCCCAAGGTTTTTCTTGATCAATATAATGATTGACTTGGTCAGCTAAACCCATAATTAAACGAATGGCTAAGCTAAAATCGCGTTGCTCATAAGCTTGCGCAATTTCTGTTTGTGCTGTTTGTGCTTGAGTGGTTAATTCAGGCGCTGCATCTGCGTCACTTAATCGATTATCAAAATACTGATTAATAAATTTTGCACAGCGGCTAGCGATATTGATCCACTTGCCGACTAAATCTGAATTGACTCGAGCAATAAAGTCTTCCCCATTAAAATCAAAATCATCTACTTTGGGTGTTAATTTTGCTGCAAAATAATAACGCAAATAAGCGGGATTTAATTGATTCAGATAAGCGCGTGCAGTAATAAAAGTGCCGCGGGATTTCGACATTTTCTGGCCATTGATCGTAACAAAGCCATGGACATGAAGTGCCTTAGGCCAGCGTAGTTGTGCGCCATATAAGAGTGCCGGCCAAAATAGACCGTGGAAACTCATAATATCTTTACCAATAAAGTGATGTACTTCGGTGGTTGAATTCAATTGCCAATAATGATCAAAATCCAAATCGGCGCGTTGCTCGCATAATTTTTTAAAGCTAGCTAAGTAGCCGATTGGCGCATCCAGCCACACATAAAAATATTTATTTTCATAACCGGGAATTTTAAAACCAAAATAAGGTGCTTCGCGGGAAATGTCCCAGGGCTTTAAGCCGGTGCCAAACCACTCGCGCAGTTTATTAGTCACTTCTGGTTGTAGGCGGCCTGAGTTAAGCCAATCCTCTAACGGCTTTTCTAATTGTGGTAAATCAAAAAATAGCTGCTCAGATTCTTTTAAAATAGGTGCTTTGCCAGAAACTGTAGAAATGGGATTAACTAATTCAGTTGCAGAATAAGTGGCGCCGCAAGATTCACAATTGTCGCCATATTGATCAGCTACTTTGCAGCGGGGACACTGACCTTTGACATAACGATCAGCTAAAAATAATTGTTTTTCCTCATCAAATAATTGAGTAATCATTTTGTTTTTAATATAACCGGCAGAAAAATTACGTTGATAAATCTCTTCAGCTAGCTGTCGATTTTCTTCCGAGTGAGTGGAGTGATAGCAATCAAACCGCACATCAAATTCAGCAAAATCTTTTTCGTGTTCAGCTTTCACTTGGGCAATTAACTGCTCTGGTGTGATGTTCAATTCAGCCGCTTTTAACATAATCGCAGTGCCATGGGCATCATCAGCGCAGACATAAGAACATCTCGCGCCACGCATTTTTTGAAAGGCCACCCAGATATCGGTTTGAATATAGCCGAGCAAATGACCCAAATGAATGGGGCCGTTAGCATAGGGTAGGGCGCTAGTGACTAAAATTTCGCGAGGAGTGGCCTGGCTCATGGAATACCTATGGACGAATATAAAAAGGGTGTAGTGTTATACAAACATTAGCTGGAATTCTCAAGGGGTTTGTATTTCATCCGTTAGTCTATAAACTCTAGCGATAAATAATTTAACGGGTAATTTTTATGTCAGAATTAACATTAGCTCAAATTAAAGCGCAATTGATGCCTGGTCGTTTAAAAGGGGTGAAGCGTATTATTGCGGTCGCGTCTGGAAAAGGCGGCGTGGGAAAATCTACCGTGGCGGCAAATTTGGCATTAGCGCTAAAACAACACGGCATGCAAGTAGGTTTGTTAGATGCGGATATTTACGGCCCCAGCCAACCTTTGATGTTAGGTGTGGAAACCGGTAAACAACCAGAGCAAGCCGGTGAGCAAGGCTTTGAGCCTATTATTGCGCAAGGCATTCAAACTATGTCCATGGGTTATTTAGTTTCTGAATCTACACCCATGGTTTGGCGCGGCCCTATGGCGAGCGGTGCGTTACAGCAATTATTATTTCAAACCCATTGGCAGAATATTGATTATTTAATTATTGATATGCCGCCAGGTACCGGTGATATTCAATTAACCCTTGCGCAAAAAGTGCCGGTAGATGGCGCACTGATTGTGACAACGCCGCAGGATATTGCCTTGCTGGATGCAAAAAAAGCCATTGAGATGTTTGCTAAAGTGCACGTGCCTATTTTAGGTTTGGTAGAGAATATGGCAATTCATGTATGTACTGAATGTGGTCATCAAGAAGCGATTTTTGGCGAAGGTGGTGGTGCGCGAATGGCCGAAATGTATCACACTCAAGTATTAGCACAAATTCCCTTAACAAAAGCTCTGCGGATGGAAATGGATCAAGGCACACCAACTGTAGTTGCGCGTCCTGAGGGTATAGAGGCGAAAACTTTTCTCTCTTTAGCTGAAAGTTGCGTACGAACTTTGTGGCAACAAGAGCAACTTGCCGAGCAGATGCCGGAAATTATTGTGAGCGAAGATTGACATAGTACTATATTGGTTAAAACAACATGGGGTGTTGCCATGAACGTTATGTCAGTCAATGGGTATCAAGCTAAAATCGAATATGATGCAGAACTTGATTT
>CAXNEI010000160.1:0-4222 GCA_964201195.1 Gammaproteobacteria bacterium | reverse complement strand
AGCAACGCTTTGATTTCCGCCTCTACGGCGCCACACATATCGATCACTGAAGGTGCATATTTATAGAGTATATTGCATAGCGTTTGCGTAAGAAGTCTATCTTTTATTAACAAAGATTCTTCCGCTAACTGATTAAATAACTCTAGCATTTGATCATCACGAGAAAACCATTTATCACTTAACTGAATAGTTAAAATCGCTTCTATAAAAAAAGTTAAGCTTTTCACATCTCGGTGGCAATAATAATAACGACAGGCCATTTTAAGAGTAATAATAACTCGCTGAGCTGGATAGCGCGCAATAAATTCGTCTAAATAAAACCGGATAAAACGAACAATATGGCTGCTTTCCGAAATATCTTGGCTTAAGATCCATTCAAATAACTGACTCTTGGCTTTTTCTTTTTGTTGCGGGAATATTATTACTGTAAGTTTTGCTCTATCTTCTTCATATTGAAAATAATAATATCCCTCTGTAGAAACTTTTAAAATATTATGTTCAACCGCTAAGGTCAGCACATGATGAAGAAAAGTAATTTCTTTCTCGCTAATGAGCAACAATTCAGCAATGCTAAACCCTGAAGAAAAAATCGTTGCCAATGCTAAAATATTCTTTTCGCTTCGACTTAAAGCAGCGAGCCTATCAGGCTGCTCAGTTAATGGCTGCAATATCAGAGGCCAATTTTTAATCGGTTGCTCTAGTAATTTTTCTGCAGTGACGAGCACTTCTACTTTTTCCAACAAACGCAGCGCAATGGCTAATTTACCTGCTGACTCAGTAGCAACCCATTGCATAATTTCGTGAGGCCAGGTCTGTGCAGCAGGCCATTGCACCAATAATTCAATCATCGATTGCTGTGCTAACCGGGAAATAGCCAAATGTACAGATTGATAATGAGGAAATTGATACAGCCGCAAAAAAGAAGGCAATGTATCACTAGCCGATTCCACTTGAATGCACACTAAGACACCCAAAGATCCCACTTTAAGCTCACTAATCATATGCGCAAAAGAAGAAGGTGCTCGCTCAAAATGATTGATTAATATAAAGAGAGGAATATCAGCGCCTAACGCTTCCCGCAAAAGATTGACCAATAATCGAAAGGTCACTTCTTCACTAACATTCAGCGCGTTATTTTTTATTGGAGCGCCAATCACTTCATCACACAACTTTGGCAAAGCCTGCGCTAATACATTCAGATAGGGGAGCAATTTAAGATTTAATTCTTTCTTACAATAACGAGCAAAGCCGGAAGCTAATAAAAATCGATCAACCAAGGGGCTTAATGCAGAGATTAATATTAACGGGGTAATTGCTTCATAATCCGACAAATCAAGCTCAACGACTAATTCTTGATCTAATAAAAGATCATTATGAACCGCATCGAGTAATTGTGCTTTCCCTACGTCCACTTCACCCGTAATATTCAACATACAGGTGCTTCCAGCTCTTACTTGAGCTAATACTTCTTTAATTGTTTGGGTATAAGGCAATAAACTAGATAAACTGGATAGCATTAAGCGGTCTCTCATTTGACAAAATCGCTTCTATGGATAACCTTTTAGCATTCGTTATAATGGAACCTGGCTCGACCACAAAGCACAATTACACAATCCAAGAGGAAGATACATGAGTAGCAATACATCGGATCAAGAAAAACGTCACTTTACTCGAATGAGAATTAACACGGTGGTTACTTTCACTCAGGTAGGGAAAAATGAACCTCATGAAGCTCGCTGTAAAAATATCAGCGGCGCTGGCATGCTATTAGAAACAGACCAATCATTAGAGTTGGGCGCAAAGATTCATCTTACTGTGCCGTCGGAACAATCTACTTCGCATAATCTTAATGTATTAGCAGAAGTTGTTCGAGCAAAACCCTTAGCTAACAACAAATTTGAGCTGGGCATTGTTGTTAAAGAATTTAAGGCCTAATTTAGTTATTCCCTCCCCTGCCAAGGGGAGGGCTAGGGTGGGGCTCTTAAAATGATTTCTATAATCACCAACTGCTGTCTAAAAACTCGTCTTGAACTTGTCCATCTTCTATAAAAAACTGTCGGCGCTGTAAGTAAACGTCGCGGATAAAAGTATACTTATCTCCAGATCCTACAGAATCCACTGATAATAATTTAGCTCGAGCTTGCACTACATTAACCGCATATAAGCTATACCTGACAGCATCAGGCGTTTGTATTGTTGGATCCGTCACAAAATATTGAGGCACCAAGCCAGCAGCATCTCGTGCGCTACTCGGGCCGATTATCGGCAGAACAAGATAGGGCCCGCTAGCAATACCCCAATAACCTAAGGTTTGGCCAAAATCTTCCTCATAATTAGTCAAACCCAAATGGGTAGCTACATCAATAAAGCCTAATAAACCCACCGTAGAATTAACTAGAAAACGACCGCCTGTTTGAGCCGCAGGAATCCATTTAGCTTGCAACAGCTCGTTAGCAAAAGTAGTAGGTTCACCCAGATTATTAAAGAATCTCCCAATCCCTCGCTCTATTTTATTGGGTGTAATACGCACATAGGCTTTAGCTGCCGGCCTAATAAGGTAGCTATCTAACACTTCGTTAAATTGAAATACTCGACGATTGAAAGGCTCCCAAGGATCCAAGGAATTGTTCTGCACTTCTGATTGATCGGTTGATTTCTGCTCGGCATAGAGAGAACTGCTGATCATCAAACTACTGCACAATAAAAATAACTGCGCCACTACAGAGAATATTTGCATCATTTCCTTAACAACCTATGAATCCAATAATCAATACTTACCCAACGACCACCGCCGGTGAAAAACAACGCAAGCAACATAATAAAATAAGTCGCGGCAAATTCAATACCGTTATTTAAAACAGCAAACGAGCCCTTTTCGGTAAGCCAATCATAATTACCATGCTGATCCAAAATATTATTGGCTTGCTCAAGGCGTTGCTGAACTTCTAAGCTATTCGCAAGACTTTCTTGTGCGCCAGGAAATCCAACAGGCGCCAAGATATGAGCAATACTGGTTGCTGGATTAGTCGGGGCAATCGCAAACCAACCATTTTCCCCATGTACCGTCACAGCTGCCACGATCATGGTAATCATCATGGGAACAGCCATCCAGCGAACTGCTAAACCAACTAACAAACAAAAACCACCGACTAATTCAGCAGAGATGGCTAAAAAAGCCATCAATGCAGGAAAAGGTAAATTTAAGCCATCGCTGCCCATCCAGCCCACCGTATCACTAAAATGCAGCGCTTTCTCTAAACCAGCAGTAATAAAAATAGGAGCGAGAAATAAGCGCAAAGCCAATGGCGCAAGAAAATCTAATTTGCGCGTGGCATCTAATAAATCTTGAAGCTTATTTCCGCATCGGGCTAAACACATAGAACTATCTCCTTATACTAAATACTCTTCGTCCCTAATAAAATACCCAACTGATGTAGCTGCTCAAATGTTTGACGCCCACCTTCTATAACCACATCCGGATTAGGATGCTGCATGAGCTCACACAGGTGCTGTAAAATCTGCTCACCACGCCACTCTGGATTATTTTTCAACAAGCTTAAGCAGTGAAAAGTGATTTCATTAATTTCAAGAAGATTCACTTGATAATCTGCAGTTCGATAGAGAATCAAACAAATAACGGAAGCTGAAGGCTCAAGCAATCTAACACCCTCTTGAATCCGATGCACGGGATAATGATAACTCAACAACCAAGCTAATGGCGATAAGACAGGAACACCTAATAATAAATTCCCCTGCGCATCAAATCCCTCTGTAGGTAGCTCCGCTTCATCAATCAGCAAAGCCAACTCTATCCATTCGTAATGCGCCAACTCCAACAAAAAGGCCGGGTCTTCTGGATGCGGCTGTTTTTCTGCCTGCAAAAAATTTAAAAACTCTTGGCCTATCTCTCTAAAATAAGGGCTCTGAGCATAATGCTGAATCAGAAAATTGCGCACTATAGCTTGCCAGCCAGCATCTGAATAAAAAGACCTCAGAATGGGAAACCCATCGCTGAGAAAACCTTCAATATTATTAAACATTAACGATTGATAAACCTGCATACGATCAAGTGGCACATCAGCGGGCAGCGGATTTTTAGGATCACGAATACAAGCGGTAAATTGTTGTTGTAACTCACGCAGCGGCAACATGAGATTCCATATTCTTTTGTTGCAACTGTCGGATATAAGCAACTTCTTCTAATAGTTCAGCCACTGGAGGC
>CAXNEI010000159.1:0-4240 GCA_964201195.1 Gammaproteobacteria bacterium | reverse complement strand
CATTGCTTTTGCTATGACTGATAATGAAGCGGCCGATTATTTACAGAAAGAACGTGCATTATTATTTAAACAAATCCATGAAGACTGTCAGATGCGGGCATAGCTTTTGCCCATTCCTTTAGACTCATTTTGATTTTGGAATATACTGTAGGATGGCCGCCATTATTGGAGCGTGAAATGCCATGCTGTCATCAGTTGTCCCTTTTTTTACTGTACTCATGCCGTGGGAATTTTCACCTACGCTGGCGCTTGTCTGTGCTTTTTTTGGGATTTGTTATGCCCGAGGCTCTCGGCAAGCAGCTATTCAAGGCGATCTCAACTTTTGGCGAAATCTGTCTTTTTGGTCAGGCCTGCTAATTATTTATGCCGTATTACAAACTCATTTTGATTATTACGCCCAACATATGTTTTGGATTCATCGACTACAGCATTTGATATTGCATCACATTGGGCCTTTTTTGTTAATCTTGTCTTATCCTGGCAAAAACCTTCTATTAGGCCTACCTCAACCACTACAAAAAAAAATGCTGGTTCTCCAGTATCATCCAGTGTTGAAGAAAATCTACGCCTTGATGCAAATGCCCTTACTCGCAGCAATTTTATTTGTTGGTGTTATTTTCTTTTGGCTAGCGCCGCAGATTCATTTGATCGCCATGCTGAACTATAAACTCTACAACATAATGAACTGGAGTATGGTAGTCGACGGTTTATTATTTTGGCGCATTATCCTTGATGCTCGCTCGCCCCTCAACAGTAATAGCCTGAGCTATAACAAGCGCTTATTCCTTCTATGGCTAATTATGCCACCGCAAATTATTTTAGGTGCTTATATTGCGTTGAGTACAATAGAAATTTATTCAGTTTACGACATTTGTGGTCGCGCTTGGTCCATGAGCCCTATTGTTGATCAACGATATGCAGGATTAATGACTTGGATTCCTGCTAGCATGATGAGCGCCATAGCTGCACTCGTCGTTATTCGATTGTGGAGACAACAATACCACCTTCGCTCTCTTACCCAAGAGAGCGCAACATAGAGTTATTGATTATGCAAAAATTTTTAATGGGAACTCGCTGCGCACTTCTCGTTTTTTTACTCTGCACGCTACTTGGCTCAACCGCATGCAGTAAAAAAAATACTTGGCAACTCACGGATATTAATAACGTTATGCCACCCCTGACTTTTTCATTGGTCGACAGCGATAATAAAAATGTCACCGAGAAAAATTTTCGCGGCCATATTACTTTATTATTTTTTGGTTATGTGCATTGCTCTGATGTCTGCCCTACCACCTTGCTAAAATTAACTCAAGCGTTAAGCAAAATAGGTAAACCAGCAGATTCCATTCGCATTTTGTTTGTCACCCTAGATCGCGAGCGCGACAGCTTAGAAAAACTACAGCAGTACACTCATGCTTTCGGTTCGCAAATTGTTGGCCTACGTCCTCGCACCGAGGCTGACTTGCAACAATTGGTCAAACGTTATCGCGTAAGCTATGGCCAGGATGAAATTAAATCTCCTAGCGATTATTCGGTTTCGCACAGCAATGCGGTATATATTTTTGATACGCAAGGTACAATACGACTAGTCGCTACTTCGCAAACCAATAGCGATGCGATTGCTCATGATTTAAAGCAACTCTTGGATGAATAACTTTCTGGATAAGTGAAATGATGAATATTAAAGATTCGATGATTCAATTTGGTCAGCGCGCTAAACAAGCAGCACAACAGATGGCCCATGCAAAAACTCAGTTAAAAAATCAAGCATTATTAGCTACTGCTGATGCGATTGAAAAATCACGCGCACAACTGCTTGCAGCAAATCAACAAGATTTAGCAGCGAATCCTGACTTGGAATTTGCGCTGCTGGATCGACTTGAATTAACACCTGCACGCATCGACAGCATGATCGAAGGCCTGCACCAGGTAGCTCAGCTAGCTGATCCTATCGGTGAAATTACCCATTTGAATTATCGCCCTAGCGGCATCCAAGTGGGTCGGATGCGCGTGCCTTTAGGCGTCATTGGAATTATTTATGAGTCACGACCTAATGTGACGGCAGAAGCAGCAAGTTTGTGTTTGAAATCTGGCAATGCCTGTATTTTACGCGGTGGCTCTGAAGCCATTCGCTCTAATCAAGCTATCGGCGCCTGTATTCAACAAGGTTTAACTAAAGCGGGTTTATCAGACTATGCGGTACAAGTAATTGAGACCACCGATCGTGCTGCCGTAGGCGAGCTCATTCAACTATCCGACTACGTCGATGTAATTGTGCCACGAGGCGGAAAAAGTTTAATTGAACGAATTAGTCGTGAAGCAACCATTCCCGTAATTAAACATCTCGATGGTATTTGTCATGTCTATATTCATAGCCAAGCGGATTTAACCAAAGCCGTAGCGATTGCTATTAACGCAAAAACCCAACGCTATGGCACCTGTAATACCATGGAAACTTTATTGGTAGAGCAAGCGATCGCCGCAAAAGTATTGCCTGAACTGGCAGCCGCCTATCAACAAGCTGGCGTTGAATTACGCGGTTGCGCGCAAACTCAAGCCTTGGTGTCTTTTGCGCTTGCTGCTACAGAAGAAGATTGGAGCACCGAATATCTTGCACCGATTTTATCGGTCAAAATAGTTCGCGATGCAGATGAAGCCATTGAGCATATTAATCGCTACGGCTCTCATCATACGGATGCAATCATCACGGAAAATTATACGGTGAGCCGAGAATTTCTTCTGCGCGTGGATTCAAGTTCAGTGATGGTTAACGCCTCTACCCGTTTTGCTGATGGCTTTGAATATGGTCTTGGCGCTGAAGTGGGTATTTCCACCGATAAATTTCATGCCCGCGGCCCTGTGGGCTTAGAAGGATTAACTTCGCAGAAATTTATTGTGTTGGGTGATGGGCAAATTAGGCAGTAGCAATGCAAAAACATATCGGCCTATTCGGCGGCACCTTTGATCCTATCCATTTCGGGCATTTGCGTGTAGCGCTAGAAGTAAAACAACAACTGCAACTCGACCAAGTCAGGTTTATTCCCTGCCATCGTCCAGCGCATCGCACAGAACCTCACGCTAGCGCAGCGCATCGTTTAGCAATGACACAGCTAGCGATTGCTGATCAACCAGGATTTTACGTCGATGAGTGTGAACTCAAACACTCAGCCCCCTCCTACACCATCGACACGCTGAAAACATTACGCGATCAATTTGGCAACGACGCAGCTTTCTATTTGCTGATCGGCGCTGATGCCTTTAGCCAAATTGATCAATGGTCGCGCTGGCAGCAATTGCTTGATTTGACTCACATTGTCGTGATGGAACGCGCCGGCCAGTGCGCGCAACTATCACCGACTGCACAAGATTGGCTAGAACAACACAGCGTCAGCTCAGTAGAAAAGTTAGCCGCTTGTACACAAGGCTCTATTATTCAGCTTAAGGTAACGGCTCTGGATATTTCAGCTTCGCAGATTCGCCAACTATTTAATGCCCAGCTGAGTGCGAATTTTTTGTTGCCTGAATCCGTAATAGGGTATATTCGACAACATCATTTATATCTCACCGGAGCACCTGCCCTCTCATGAAATCAGTTCAATCCCTTGTCAGCACGATAACAACCATCTTAGAAGACCATAAAGCCCAAAATATTGTCGAACTTAATATTGCAGACATGTCTAGCATTGCCGATGTGATGATAGTTGCCTCCGGCACCTCTACTCGCCATGTGAAATCTATGGCCGATGCGGTGGCAGAAAAAGCCAAACAAGCTGGCTTTAAAGTGCTGGGCGTAGAAGGTAGCCAAGAAGCAGAATGGGTGCTCATCGACCTTATCGATGTCATTGTCCACGTGATGCTGCCAGATACTCGCAGCTTCTATAATCTCGAACGTTTGTGGAGCGCGCGACCGCGAGACTTGCATCAGGCATGAATATTCAGATCTGCGCCATCGGCACCAAAATGCCTGAGTGGGTGATAGCTGGATACGACACTTATGCCCGCCGACTCACCCAAGATGTGCGCTTGCAGTTGCTAGAAATTCCCGCTCACAAGCGCACTAAGAATGCAGATACTCAGGCTATTACTCAGCAAGAAAGCCAAGCGCTATTAGCCGCTTGCGCACCGGGCAATTATCGCGTGGTCTTAGACGTCAAAGGCGCGAGTCTCTCCACCGAGCAACTTGCCCAACGATTGAAGCAGTGGTTGCACCTGGGCAAATCCGTTAATTTACTCATTGGCG